>VGEM01000187.1 GCA_016869315.1 Alphaproteobacteria bacterium
GAACGTCATGTTCCTCGCCATGGCCAATATTGGGCCGTTCTACAACGACGATGGGCCGGTCGGCACCATTGAGCGGCTACCGTCCGAGATCGTCGATTTTCACGGTCGGATCATTGCGCGCGCGACGACGCCCGAGGAGAGTCTGATCCCAGCCATCATCGACATGAAAGCGATGCGCGCGCATCGCGCGACTCAGCCGCGGTTCAATTATCTCGCTCAACTGCAGCCGCAGATGCACGCGCCCGATTACGCCGCGGCGAAGCTGTGTCCGCTCAACGGCATGGCGACGCCGCACAAAAACGAGGCCGAAGCGATCGCTTACATTCAGGGGATCTGCGACCGGCTGGCTCAGTCGAGCGTGCGATAGCTCGCTTTGCGCTCCGCCGTTGCCCTCACGCGAGGCGACGGATCGGCCAGCAAGGCCTTGAGTGCGGCGCTGCTCAGACGATCCTGATTGGCGACGGTGTTGCGGACATCATCGTCGGGGTCGGCGGCGAGCCGGAGCAGGTCGGCTTCGGGCAGTTGCTTCATCCAAGCGGTGCGTGCGCGCACCGACGCATCGGTGTCATTCGACAACCCGATCAGCGAATCAACTGGCAGGCTGGCGTTGCTGATCACGTAAAGCCGAACCATCGGATCGGCGTCCTGCGCCAACTTGACGGCCAGCGCGCTGGTCAGGTTCGGGTTCTGAGCGACCGCTGTTTTCTGGAACTGCGTTCCGTCCGCGAACCGCGGCAGCAGCTCAGACGGGCACAGTGGATTGCGCAGAAACGCCAACAGTTCAGACTCGCCGGCGGTGCCGCTTGTCACGCGTTCGGCGATGACCGCGACGTCTGCAGGGGTCAACCGATCCGACGCCGCAGTGCGCGCGCGATGGTTGTCGATTGTACCGAGAATTTCTGATCCGCCAAAAAATGCGAACACGACAGTCAGCGCGGCAGCTTGGCCCCAGCGTCTGACGATATCGGGCTCGGCTTTCCGGGCGGCCTCGATCAGATATCGTGTCGCGCCGTAGCCCAGGGATCCCAGAAACAGCGCTTTGACAGGCACGATCGGGATCAGCAGCGTTGCGCCGGTATATGCGCCGTCGGAAATGGCATCCGAATAGTCGATCGCCCCCTGCCAGAGACAAAGCCCGGATACGACAAGGGCGACCAGCCAGGGCACAGGCGCGCGGCCCAATGGCGGCAGTCGCCAATAGGCGACGCCGTAGACGGCAAGAACGACGGCGATCCAGGCGAGAACGAGGTTGATCATTTGCTCAGCATACATTAGCGGACGTGCAAGGCGTCGGTATTTCTGGTATAGGAAAATCCAACTTTCTTACTTCAAGGATTGACCATGACAGACATTGCGAGAATTTCCACAAAGGGACAAGTTGTTATTCCGCAAGCCATTCGCGACGAGCTTGATTTGCAGGACGGCACGCCTGTGGCGGTGGCGCGGGTTGCTGATATGATCGTTATGCGCCGCCTCGATGTGCCCAACCTGAGGGAGCGATTTGGGCGCCTGAAGGCGAGTCTCCGCAAGGCATCGGGTCGAGATGTCTCGGAAACGCAGATCATGAAATGGGTTCGCGAGGATCGAAAGCTTCAGAACGCGAAGGCACGTAGCGGGCGCGCTCGATGAAGCGCCGTCGTGGTAGATTTGATTCCGCGATGCGTCATTGACACGAACGTTTTCGTCTCCGGAATCGTTCGGCCGCGCGGCATTCCACTGGCGATTATGAATGGACTGATTGATGGGCGATTTGCCAACGTGACCTGCCACCACATACTTGGTGAATTGGCCCGGGTTCTGACCCTCAAGTTCAGAATGGCCGTCGCAAAGTTAACGAGGCCGTGTCTATCATCAGGGATGCACCTGAATTGATCGATGTTGGTTTGCCCTCAGTGACCTATGTGAATGATCTAGCCGATAACGTCGTAATTGCGTGCGCGTTGAAAGCGAGTGCAGTGGTGCTTGTTACGGGTGATAAAGGGATTCTCAAACTCGGGCAGGTCGAGGAAACTCGGTTCTTGACGCCATCAGGATTCATCGAGTGGGTCAAATCCGGCCTATGACGTTCGCAGTCTCAACGGAATTACAGAAATTGCTCGGCCCCCGCGCCACGACTAGCGCGGCGTTGCGGGCACAGCACGGCAAGGGCGAGTCCTGGCATCCGGTGGCGGCGCCGGATGTGGTCGTGTTTCCTCAATCTACTGCCGAGGTCGCGGCCGTCGTCGGTCTGTGTGCGAAGCAGAAGGTGCCGGTTGTGCCGTTCGGCGCCGGCACGTCGCTTGAGGGGCAGGTCAACGCCGTCAAGGGCGGGGTCTGCATGGATCTGTCGCGCATGACCCGCGTCGTCGCGGTGAATGCCGACGACCTTGATTGCACGGTCGAGGCGGGCGTGACCCGCAAGCAGTTGAACGCGCATCTGCGTGATCTCGGGCTGTTCTTCCCGATCGACCCCGGCGCTGAGGCGACCATCGGCGGCATGGTGGCGACGCGGGCTTCCGGCACGAATGCGGTGCGATACGGCACGATGCGCGAGATTGTGCTCGGCCTTACCGCCGTGCTGCCGTCGGGCGAGATCATCAAGACCGGCGGCCGGGCGCGCAAGTCGGCGGCAGGATACGACCTGACCCGGCTATTGATCGGCTCCGAAGGCACGCTCGGTATCGTCACCGAAGTGACGCTTAGGCTGTTCGGCATTCCCGAGGCCACGGCGGCCGCGACGGTCGGATTCGACACCGTCGAGCACGCGGTCGAGACAGTGATGGCGGTGATCCAGTCCGGGATCGCCGTGGCGCGGATCGAGTTCATGGACGAGGTCAGTGTCGATGCCGTCAATCGGCATTCGAAGCTGTCGCTACCATTGCGGCCAACATTGTTCCTGGAATTTCATGGCAGCGACGCGGGGGTGAAGGAACAAGCCGAAGCCGTCGGCGCCATCGCATCGGCCAATCACGGAACGGAGTTTCAATGGGCGGCGAGGGCCGAGGACCGCTCTAAGCTGTGGGAAGCGCGGCACAATGCCTATTACGCCGGGCTGGCGTTGCGCCCCAACAGCAAGGGACTGGTCACCGACGTCTGCGTGCCGATTTCGCGCCTGGCCGAATGCATCGTCGCGACCAAGGCCGATCTTGCCGTCTGCAAGATGCCGGCGCCGCTGTTGGGCCACGTCGGCGACGGCAATTTTCACGTCTGCTTTATCCTCGACCCGGACAAGCCGGACGAACTGCATGAGGCCGAGCGCCTGCACGATCGGATGGTCGAGCGTGCTCAGGCCATGGGCGGAACCTGCACCGGCGAGCATGGCATCGGCCTCGGCAAGATGCAGCATCTTGTCACTGAGGCAGGCCCGGGCGGCGTCGCCGCCATGCGCGCGATCAAGCGCGCCCTCGACCCGGACAACATCATGAATCCAGGCAAGATGTTCGCATGACCGTCCGCAGCATCTGCATCGTCGGACCCGGGGCTATCGGCGGCATGATGGCCTTGAAGCTGAAGCGCGCAGGTTATGACGTGTGCGCGTTGGCCCGCCCCGTCAAGGCGACCGAGATCAAAACCCGCGGCATGACGCTCCACAGCGAAGGGGCGACCATCACCGAAATGTTCAGGGTGGAGAGCGACCCCGCCAAGCTTGGCCCTCAGGATCTGGTCGTGGTTACGACGAAGGCCGGGGCTTTGCCCGGCGTCGTCGGCCAGCTCCCGGCGTTATCGAAACCCGAGACGCCATGGTTGTTCGTCCTGAACGGCGTACCTTGGTGGTTCCTCGATCACATTGGCGGGAAGTTTCAAGGTCGGAAGCTCGCGACTATTGACGACGGCGATGTCCTTCGCCGTGCGGTTCCCGACCACCGCATGGTCTGGGGTGTCATTCATTGCGGTGTGTCTTTTGGCGCGGACGGAAGTCTCAATCATCAGAGTCTCAACCAGCTCTATCTGGGTCGCGCCGACAACAGCCAGGAACATCTCGCCGACATCGCTGCGGTGTTTCGCGCCGCCGGTTACAACACGGAAGTCTCGCGCAATATTCATGGCGATATCTGGCACAAGCTGCAGAACAACGCGACCTTCAATCCGATCAGCGCCGTCACCATGGCGACCACCGATCTGTTGCTCGGCGACCCCTTGGTGCGCGATCTGTGCGTCAAGGTCGCCGACGAAACCCGCGCTATCGGTGAGGCGCTCGGCATTCCGGGCGGACCGACCGGCGAGCAGAGGTTTCCCAAATCGAGCCCGCGCGCCGGCGTAACCTCGATGATGTCCGACATGTTGCGTGGCCGGCCGATGGAGACCGATCAGCTGATTGGTGTGGTCGTCGAACTCTCTGAGATCACGGGCGTGCCGGCCCCGTTCGCAAGGATGCTCTATGGCCTGACGCGGCTTCGGGCCCGGACGGCGGCGGCATGAGCGCGATCATGAAAGCCGACCAACGCATTGCGGCGATCGACGCTCGGCTTGACGACGGTCGCATCAAGGTATTGTCGGTCGATGTCTTTGACACCTTGTTGTGGCGGTGCGTGCCCGAGCCGTTCGATGTTTTCCTTTTGCTTGGCCGCGCCTTGAAGAACGACGGCCTCCTGGCGGGCGATCTGTCGGCCGTCCAGTTCGCCGAACTCAGGCGTGAGGCCGAGAAAACCGCTCGTGCCCGGCGTGAGGCGGCGACCGGTTCGCGAGAAATCGTGCTCGCCGACATTTACAGCGAGTTGCCTGACTTTCTGTTTGCGGAAGAGTTTGCCAGGTCGCGCCGAATCGCGCGCGAGCTTGATCTCGAACGCGGACTCATGTGCCTCGATATCGAGCTTGCGGACCTCATGCGTCGGGCCAAGGCGCGGGGCGTGAAAGTCCATCTGGTCTCGGACACTTATTTTGGCGCCGCGGAAATTTCGGGGTTCGTCGCGGCGGTTGGCGCGACCGTTGCCGATATCTGCGACGACGTGATCGTCTCGTGCGAAGCCGGTCGGCCGAAGTGGCGCGACCTGTTTCCGCATCTTCTCAAGAGTTGGACGGTTGCCGCCGTCGACGTCACTCATGTCGGCGACAAGATCGAAGCCGATGTGCTGCCGGCACAACGGGCTGGCATCAACGCCGTGCATTACGACAAATGGTCGGTGCCGCGGATGGAGACGCGCGAGTGGCCGCAAGCCCTCGGCGCGCGCGCCGAGCGGTTGGCGGATGCCGGCGATCTCGGCCTGACCGGCCTTCGCGCCCGGCTCTACCACCGCGGCGGCGACCCGTTCTGGCGATACGGTGCGGCAATATTGGCGCCGGTTTTGGCGGCCTTCGCGCGCTGGATCGTACGGTCCGCTGCTGCGGCCGGTGTGACCACCGTCTACGGCATCATGCGCGAAGGGAGATTTCTCAAGCGCGTGATCGAGGCCGCCGCCCGCGACCTTGGTGTTGCATTGACGGTCGATGAGCTGTGGTTGTCGCGCCGGGCCGTGATCCGCGCGGCTTTCGGCCCCGAGACCCCCGAGCTCTTGACGGAGTTTGTGCTGCTGACGCCGGGGCGCACCACGGATGAGATTCTCGCCAACATGGGTCTGTCGCGCGCCGAGCCCGCGCTGGCCGGCTTCGACATCGGTGCTCCCAACGCATTAATGCAGCTATGCCAGGTGATTGCGCGAGATGCGGCGGTGCGGACCAAGGTCTTCGCCTGGGCAGCCATGCTCCGCGCGAATCTGCTCAATGGTCTTGGCCGAGTGATTGATCTCGGTGCAACGTCACCGTTGATCGTGGTCGATCTCGGCTACATGGCGACCATTCAGGCCGTGCTCGGCAAAATTCTGAAGGCTGCTGGCCACCGCCGCGCAGTATCTGGTTTTTATTTCGCGCTCAATGAGAAGGCCGTCGGCAACATACTCGGTGGCACGGATGCGCGCGCCTATCTTACGCAGGGCGGATACGCAGCGGGCGCAGTGAAGGCGTTGACCCGCACGACCGACGTATTGGAGCACGCCTGCATGTGCAACGAAGGCACGCTATCCCATTACGACGCTGCCGGCGCGCCGGTGCTGATTGCCAACCAGCGGAGCGCCACGCAGCTCGAACAGATGTCGGCGATGCAGTATGGGATCATGGCCGGCGTCGCCGCAATCAATGCGCTGATCGGCCGGCGCGACGAGGCGCCCGAGGCGGCGGCGAGCCTTCAATCGAACGTCGCCGCGATCATCGAGGCGGCGATGCTGTATCCGACGTCGGAGGAAGCGACATCGATCGGGGCGTGGAAGCACGAGGCCAAGGTCGACGCCATGCCGGCGGTGGCTTTCACCGATCTCGCCTTCGATGCAACCGAACTAGAGTATGGCGGTTGGGACGCATTGCAGCGGCTGGGGCGTGATCAGGTCTATTGGCCGGCAGCGGCATTGCACCGGCTGGGGACGAAGGCGGTCGAAGCCTATGCCGGCGGGGCGACCGGTGCCTATTCGTCCTCTGTCTTGAATGCCGACCCGCTGCTCGGCGTTATCCAGATTTGCCCCGACCTCGGTATTGGTTTCGACGAACGCCGTCAGGGCGCGGTGCCCCTCGCCGTGAATGCCTTCGGGCGCGGCGTCGTGGCGGCAACGTTGAAAGGGCCGACACCAGAAGCCTACGTCAAACTTCGGTTGCGGTGGCCGGCGGCGCGTGCGGCGATTGGGATCGACCGGGTCGTCGTGCATTTCGACGCAGATGGCGGCCGGCGGTCGGTCACGCTTGGCGGACCGGAAATTGCCTGGAGTGGCGGCGAGGCCGCAGGCGGCGCACGCATTGTCGGCGGCGCGGCCGAAACCGTGCTCGACCTCTCGCGCCACGTGCCGCCGGGTCCCCATGGTCTCGACCTCGAGGTGCGTTTCAAGTATCTGAGACTCGATCCCCTGTTCGCGACGTCCTGAGCCGCCATGCCACCCGCCACCGCCCCGACATCCGGCCGCCTGTGCATGGTGACCACCAATTTCAACTACGGCCGATTTCTCGACGACTGCATGCGTTCGATCATCGATACGCGCGGGTTCGAGCGGGTCGACTATGTGGTGATGGATGCGGGCTCGACCGACAATTCAGTCGAAGTGATCAAGCGTCATGCGTCGAAGCTGAAGTACTGGCAGTCTGCGCGCGACGACGGAATGTATCACGCGATCCAAGCGGGCTTCGCCAGGTCCGACGCACCATACATGGGCTGGCTCAATTCCGACGATCAGCTGACGCCGTGGGCAATTCAGACCGTCCTCGACATTTTCGATCAGTTGCCCGAGGTGCGCTGG
>VGEM01000188.1 GCA_016869315.1 Alphaproteobacteria bacterium
GCACCGGACGTATGGATGTGATCCGGCGCATTGTTGGTGTACTCGAAGAAGAATTTCATCACCTGGCGGATGTTCTCGGCGGCATATCGGTACGAGAACACCTGCACGTTGGGCCCGACCTCGTGCAGCTTGTACTCGAACGAGGTCGCGACACCGAAATTGCCGGCGCCGCCGCGCACACCCCAGAATAGATCCGGATGTTCGGTGGCGCTGGCGCGGACCTGCTTGCCCTCCGCGGTGATCAAATCGACCGCGAGCAGATTGTCGATGGTCATGCCGTGAATGCGCATCAATCGCCCGACGCCGCCACCCAGCGTCAAACCGGCGAGGCCGGTGTGCGGCACCGTTCCGGCCGTGGTGGCCAGCCCGTGCGCCTGGGCGGCGCGGTCGAACTCGCCGAGAAACACGCCCGAGGCCGCGGTGGCGATGCGCGCCTTGGTGTCGATCTTGAGCGCCTTCATCGGCTGCATGTCGATCATCATGCCGTTATCGACCGACGACTGGCCGGAATAGCTGTGACCGCCGGAGCGGACAGCGACGAGCAAATCCTTCTCGCGGGCGAAGCGCACGGCCGCCGCCACATCCGCCGGCGACTGACAGCGGGCGATCAGGGCCGGTTTGCGATCGAAACTGCCGTTCCACAATTTGCGCGCCTCTTCGTATGGAGCATCTTTCGCCGTCAACACGTCGCCGGCGAGCTTGCCGTCGAGGGCCGCGATGTCGGCGCTGGTCACCGTCACTTCCTTGCCGGCCGGCGTGACGGCCGAGACATCGGCCGACGCCCCGCGAATCGGCCACGTGGCCATGGCGGTGGCGGACAACAGCAACGATCGACGGCGTAATTTCATGGCAACCCTCTCCTCGCAAGCAGCGTTATCATGCCTCAGGCGGGCCCGCTCCGAAAGCGACCCCCTCGCCATGCCCGATTCCATCAGATATCGTCAATCGTCACAGCCAAGGGGAGTTCGATCCATGAAAAACGTGTACGTAGCAATTCTAGGTGCGGGCTTCGCCCTTGCCCTGCCCGACATTGCCGCCGCCCAGGACGCGACGCTGATCGCCAAGGGCAAGCAGCTGTTCGAGGACAAGAAGCTGTCGGGCGCGGGCGAGACGTCATGCGCCACCTGCCACCCCAATAACGGGCACACCGATAATAAGAACTACGTCGGCCTCAACATCGTGCCGGACGGCCAGGCCGACGGCCGCAGCACGCCGACCCTGTGGGGCGCGGGCTCGCGCTCGGTTTATGCCTGGGCCGGCACGGCGCCGAAGCTTGACGGCAACATCCGCGGCATCATCGTCAACCGCATGAAAGGCGCCGAGCCCTCGCCCGAAACGCTCGGGGCGTTGGTGGCCTACGTCAGCTCGCTGAAACCGCCGATGAGCGGCCAGGTCGACGAGAACGGCGCGCCCACCGACACCGCGCCGGATGCGGTCAAACGCGGCTTCGATCTGTTCACGGGCGACGGCGAATGTGCCACCTGCCACGTTCTGCCGACCCTCGACAAGGCCGAGACCGAGGACATGGAGCTGGGCGGCAAGTTCAAAGTGCCGGCCTTATGGGCCGTGTCGCAGACCGCGCCCTACCTGCATGACGGCCGCACCAAGACGCTGCCCGAAGCGGTCAAGACAATGTGGGAAGCGCAAAAGAAAAAGGCCGGTAATCCGGGCTCGCCATCGGCGGCTCAGGTCGCCGATCTGGTCGCGTATCTGAACGCGCTCTGAGAAATCGATCATCTGGGCGGCGGCGGGTGGTCACGCTCGCCGCCGCTTCTATTTTCGGCTGCAACGCAACGCGCGATGACCGATGGCGCCGCCCTTGCGGGTCTATTCCTCAGCGCGCTTCTCGCGGCCACGCTGATTCCGGGTTCGTCCGAAGCGGCGCTCATCGCCTTGCTTCAGATGGACAAATGGCCCGTAGCGTTGCTGGTGTTGACCGCCACCGCCGGTAATGTGCTGGGCTCGGTCGTGAACTGGCTGTGCGGCCGCTTTCTCGCGGCCTTTCGCGACCGCGCCTGGTTTCCGATTTCGCCCGCTCACTATGACAAAGCCATCGGCTGGTATCGCCGCTACGGCCGCTGGTCCTTGTTGCTCGCCTGGGTTCCGATCGTTGGCGACCCATTGACCGTCGCCGCCGGGGCCCTGAGAAGTTCACTGGCCTGGTTCGCCGTCCTGGTGACGATTGGCAAGCTCGGCCGATATCTGGTGATCGCCGCGGCGGCGGCCCCTTGATTCGGTTCAGGTTTGCGGCGTTGACGAGGAGACCCGCACGGCCAATCATCAAACCTCCCAAAGGGAGGCTCCAATGATTACCCGCCGCGCCGTTGTGCTGACGCTTGCTGCAAGCCCGATGATCTCGGCGCGCGCCGCCGAGATGGCGCCAACCGAAATCGAGGAATGGAAGGTGCCGTGGGAAAATTTGCGGCCACGCGATCCTTACGCCGAATCTGCCTCGCGGGTGTGGTTCGTGGGCCAGCGCGGCAACTACATCGCCAACCTCAATCCCGAGACCGGCGAATTCTCGAAGATCGATCTCCCCGAAAAGGCCCTGCCGCACAATGTGATCGTCGACCAGGGCATCGTGTGGTACGCCGGCAACGGCGATGCACACCTCGGACGGATCGATCCCAAGACCGGCGTGGTTGAAAAGATTCCGATGCCGGATCCCGCCGCGCGCGATCCGCACACGCTGATGGCCGATGGCAAGGGCGGCGTCTGGTTCACGGTCCAGGGAGGAAACTTCATCGGCCGGATCGATACCGCGACGCGCGCGATACGTCTGGTGAAAGTACCGACCGCCGAGGCACGGCCATATGGCATTAAAATCGATTCGACGGGACGCGTCTGGGTGGTTGAATTTGGCACCAACAAGCTGGCGACCGTCGATGCGACAACTTTCGCCTTGAGCGAGATCGAGATTCCCCGCAAGGGCGCGCGGCCGCGCCGCCTTGAAGTGGCGCGCGACGATTCGGTCTGGTACGTCGATTACGCCGAGGGTTACCTCGGCCGCTACGATCCCAAGACCAGGGCCTTCGAGGAGTGGTTGGCGCCGGGCGGCGCCGGCGCGCAGCCATACGGCACGGCGCTCGATGCCAAAGGCCAGCTGTGGTTTGTCGAATTCGGTTCGAAACCCGCGCGCTTCGTCGGGTTCGATACCGCGACCAAGCAAGTGGTCAGCCTGACCGATATCCCGAGCGGCGGCGGCGTGCGGCACATGCACTTTAACGAATCGTCGCAGAAGGTGTGGTTCGGCACTGACAGCGGCGCCATCGGGCGGATCAGCGTCAATTGAATCCTCGCTGGCCGGCGGTTCTCTTCACGTTGTTGGCCGCAAACGGCACGAACGCTTACACCATCGAGCCTCTGCTGGGCCGCGACGGGTTTGCCGGCGAGCCCACCTGCCGCGAGTGTCACGTCCACGATCCTGCCAAAGCAGAGCGTGGCCGGCTGTCGATCGAAGGCTTGCCGAATCGCTTCGTGCCCTGCCGGGCTTATTCGCTGATTGTCCGGATCGGCTTCGACGGCATCACGCGTGCGGGCTTTCAACTGTCAGCACGCTTCGACAATGGCGCGCCTGCCGGCACCTTGGCGCCCATGGATTCCCGCGTTGCCGTACTGGTCGACGCGGCCTCAGGGGTGCCTTACGCCTTTCACGCCGCGCCGGGACTTGAGACGATCAACATCGGCGTCAATGAATGGCGTGTGATTTGGACAGCGCCGCCGGGAGGGCGCAGCGTCATCGTCAGCGTCGCGGCGAACGCCTCCAATGCCGACGACTCGGCGCTGGGGGATGTCGTTTTGCTCTACCGGACGATCACAGAATCGGCGGAAACGCGTTAAGAAGGCAGGCCAATCGCGTTGCGCTGCGCCATTGTCATGTTGGTCCTCTGCGAAATCGTAAAGGCGGCGATCTGGCCCGCGTTCAAACCACCCAATGCGGTCGTCGTCCATTCGTCGATCTGCGTGTCGGTGAATGTCGGGATGGCGGTGACCGTCAGGCCGGGCATTTGACCCACCTTGAAGAGACTGACCTGCGTTGTGGTCAACGCGGCGATTTGTGCTGCGCCCAGGCCGCTGAAGTGAGTGACCGTCAACGCGTCGAATTGGGCGACGCTCAACGATTGGACCACGGTCGAGTTGAGGCTTGAAATCTGGGTCCGCGTGATGCCGGCGATCTGCGTCGTGGTGATGCCCTGCAATTGAATCGAGGTCATCGTCGAGACGGCGGCCGTCGGCAATAGCCCGATGTGAGTCGAGGACAAGCTATTGAGCTGGGTCGAGCTCATGCCCTGGAAGTCGGTCGAATGCAGACCGCCGGCTTGAGCGTCCGTCAAGCCCTGCAACTGCACCGTCGTCAGCGCGCCGATGGTGGTTGAGACCATGGCGTTGAACTGGGTCGAACTGAGCACGCCGATCTGGGTCGCGTTTACGCCCGCGACCTGCGTTGTCGTCATGGCGGTCAGGTTGGTCGTGCGGAACACTGCGAATTGGGTCGCGTCGAGGCTATCGATTTGGGTCGAGGTGAAGGCGAGGAAATTCGTCGAGCTCAGCCCGCCGAATTGAACCACGGTCAAGCCATTGAGCTGAATGGTCGTCAAATTGCCGATATTGGTCGTGGTCAGGGCGTTCACTTGAGTCGAGGTCAGATCGCCAAAGTCGGTCGCCGTCAAGCCGCTCAATTGGGTCTTGGTGAAGCTGTCGACCACCGTTACCGACAGGCTCAAGGACTGGGTCGATGTGAGGTCGCTCAGTTGCGTCGAGGTCAGCCCAGCGAATTGAGCCGTGGTCAACGCACCGAGGGTCGTCGCGCCCAATGCCGCGAACTGCGTCGCGTCCAAACTGTTGAGCTGGGTCGATGTGAATCCGGCGAAAACCGTCGCGGTCAGCGCGTTGACTTGAGTCGCCGTAAGCCTGTCGATCTGCGAGGTCGTGAGCGCCGCGAAAATGCCGTTGGTGATGGCGTTGAGCTGGGTGGTCAGCAGCGCCCCCAATTGGGTCGAAGTCAGACCCGAGGTTTGCGCGGTGGTCAAGGCAGCTAGCGTGGGAGCGGGAAGTCCCGAGATCTGGGTATTGGTCAGGCCCGCGATCTGGGTCGAGGTCAGGGCCGCGAAGTTGGTGACGCTGAGGTTCGTGAGCTGGAAGACGGACAGCCCAGCGAGCTGAGCGGCTGTGAGCGCGACGAAGTTCGTGGTCGGAAATGCGTTCAGCTGGGTGAACGTGAGATCGGACAGATCGGTCGACGTCAGCCCGGCAAGTTGAGTCGTCGTGATGTTGGCGATGATCGTATTGGTAAGCGCCTGGAATTGCGAGATGTTGAGGTTGCTGAGTTGCGTTCCGGTCAGCCCCGAAAGCTGCGTCGTCGAGAGTGTAATGAGATTCGTGGCGGTCAGCGCGGCTTGTTGCGTTGTATTCAGACTGTTGAGCTGGGTCGAGGTCAGCGAAGCGAACGTGGCGGCCGAGAGGCCGGCGACTTGGGTCGCGCTCACACCGTCGAGTTGAACGGTGGTGATCCCGCTGATGATCGTCGACGGCAGCGCGTTGATTTGTGTGGTGGTAAGGCTTCCGACTTGGGTCGCGCTGAGACCGCTCAGTTGTGTCGTCGTGATGACGGTGATGGTGGTTGCCGGGATGTCGTCGAGCAGCGTCGCGGGGAGCAGGCCGAGATTGGTCGAGGTCAGGGCGCCGAACGTGACCGTGCCGAGACCCAACATCTGTGTCCGGGTGAAGCCACTGACCTGCGTCGCCGTCAAACCGCCAATATTTGTTGTGCTGATGGCGTTGATCTGGGTTGCCGTCAGGCTTCCGATATCGGCCGCCGTCAGACCGGCGAACTGGGTGGTGGTCAGATTGGCAACAACGGTCGTCGGCAGGCTTCCGGTCTGGGCCGCGGTGAGATCGCTGAGTTGGGTCGATGTCAGGCCCGACGCCTGTGTCGTCGTCAGCACGGCGATGATGGTCGTCTTGAGACTGATCAGCTGCGTTGTGACCAGGCTGTTCAGCTGGGTTGAGCTGAGCGCGCCGAAATTGGTGATGGAAATCAAACCCGACTGAGTCGCGCTAAGGCCATCGAGTTGGGTGGTTGTCAGCGTGCCGATGACCGAGGTCTGCAGAGCGTTCAGCTTGGTACCTGGCAACCATCCTAATTGAGTTGAGGTGATGCCAGCCGCCTGCGTCGTGGTCATCGTCGCCATGTTGGTCGACGAAAACGCCGGGAACTGAACGGTCGTGAGGCTTTCGAGTTGGGTCGACGTCAAGACAGCGAAAGCAGCCGCGCTTAAACCGGCTGCCACGACAGTTGTCAGGCCGTCGAGCTGCGTCGTCGTCAAAGCGGCGACGTTTGTCCTGGTCAATGCGTTGAACTGCGTCGTGTTCAACACCGCGACCTGCGACGAGCGCATTCCGCCAAGCTGCGTGGTCGTGATGGCGCTCAATTGCGTGGCGGAAATGCCACGCGTTTGGGTCGTCGACAGAAGATTGATCTGGGTCGAGCTCAAGACGTCGAAGTTGGCAGCGCTCAGCTGGCCGACTTGAATCGAGGTTAATCCCGCAATCTGGACGGTCGTGAACCCGCCGAACGCCGTCGTCGTCATGGCGTTGATCTGAGTCGAGCTCAAGGTCGCGACCTGTGTCGCGATCAGTCCGGCAACCTGAGTCGTCGTCAGAGTCGCCATTTGGGTGGCGACGATGGCTCTGATCTGCGTGAGGTCGAAGCCGGTGATTTGGCTCGACGTAAACGCCGTGAAATTAGTGAGATTGAGTGTGGCGAGCTGAGTCGATTTCAGCCCGTCGACTTGCGTGTTGGTGAGCCCGGAGAACCGCGTGGTCGTGATCGCGTTCAACTGACTGGCGGTCAGGAAGCCGATCAGTGTGCGCGTCAGACCGGGGATTTGTGTCGCTGTCAGATGGGCGACGTTCGTCGTTGAAATCGCCTGGAGCTGTGTCGTGGTCAGACCGGCGATCTGGGTCGCGGAAAACCCCGCGAATTGTGTCGTGGTCAACGTGGCGTAGAAGGTCGAGCCGGCACCGCGTAACTGAACGGTTGTCAGGCTGTCGAGCTGGGTCGATGTCAGCGCGCCGAAATTTGTCGCGCTGAGTTGGCCCAGCTGGGTCGACGTCAAGCCGTCGAGCTGGGTAATCGTGAGATGCGCGATGCCGGTCGTCGTCATCGCATTGAGTTGGGTCGAGGTTAGCCCTTT
>VGEM01000189.1 GCA_016869315.1 Alphaproteobacteria bacterium
TCCTGGCCGGCCTCGCCTGACTCGTGGCCGGTCGCTCGGCCGGCCAGAACGCCACTGGTCGAAAATCGATCCCTAAACTGACATTCAACCCGGACCACTCGCAGGGGGCCGGTCAGTCAGAGTTGTCCCGACCGGATGAATCCCGCCACAGCTTCGGTGATGGCGCGATCGCGAAACGGCGCCGACAATCCCAGGACGATGCCGATGTGCCCCGTGCCCGGCAGCACCACGAGCCGGTGCGACGCGCCCGTCCCGGCGAGCGCGGCCGCCAGGTCGGCCGAGTTATAGGGCCCGACCGTCGTGTCGTCGTCACCGTGCAGCAGCAGCATCGGCGGTGCATCGGCGCGCGCGTACCTGACCGGGCGCACCACGCCGGGGTCGGGCAGGTGCGCGAACACGTCGCGGGTCGAGCGGTACTCGAGCGGATCGAACGCGTATGGCCCGGCCAGGCCGACGAACCCGCTGATGGCGTCGGCGACGCCGAAGGCGCGATCGAGCGTCAGCAGCGCCGCGATGTGCGCGCCCGCCGAATGGCCCATGACGATCAGCCGCGCCGGGTCGGCGCCGTACCGGCCTGCATTCGCCGCCGCCCAGCGCACCGCCGCCGCGCCGTCCTCGACAAAGTCGGGGTGGCGCGCTTCGGGGAAAACGCGATAGTCGGGCAGCACCGCCACCGCGCCCATGGCGGCCAGCGCCTCGCCGACGAAGGCGTAGTTGCCGCGCGCGCCGTTTCGCCACGACCCGCCGTAAAAGAAGACCACCAGTGGGCGCGCACTGCTTGACCCGTCGCGCGGGCGATAAACATCGAGCCTGCGACGCGGACCTTCACCGTAGGAGAGGCCGGCCTCGCGCTCGTATGTGTCGTCCGGCACCAGCGCGTTCAGCATTTGGGTCGGCGAGCAGCCGGCCAGGGCGGCGGCGCCCAGCCCGCCGGTCAAAGCGCGCCGGGTGAATGAAATGCTCATGCCGCTCCTTTCTCAGTTGTCGCCCTGGCGAAAGCCAGGGTCCATCGCCTAACGTGCTCATGGCGAACATGGGTCCTGGCTTTCGCCAGGACGACAGCGGTGGGGTAACCATAGTCTGCCTTGCAATAACTTTTCGAGCTCCAAGGAGAGCCAGTCTCAATGAAATATCTCCACACCATGGTGCGTGTCACCGATCTTGCGGCGTCGCTTGCGTTCTACTGCGACAACCTCGGGCTCACGGAGCTTCGCCGGCGCGAATCCGAGAAGGGCCGCTTTACAATCGTTTTCCTGGCGGCGCCCGGCGACGAGACGGCGCAGGTCGAACTCACCTACAACTGGGATCCCGAGGTCTATGGCGGCGGCCGCAATTTCGGGCACCTGGCCTATGAAGTCGACGACATCTACGCCGCGTGCGAGCGCTTGATGGCGGCCGGCGTCATCATCAACCGCCCGCCGCGCGACGGCTACATGGCGTTCGTGCGCTCGCCCGACAACATCTCGATCGAACTGCTGCAGAAAGGCGGCCCCAAGCCGCCGCGGGAACCGTGGACGTCGATGCCCAACGTCGGCGCGTGGTAAGCCGCCTGATTGAAGCTCAGGGCGCCTGATCGAGAGACTGCAGTTTCGACACGCGCGCGAACAAGTACTCGAGGTCGTCGCGCTCGAATTCGACACCAAAAGTCTCGTACTGGGTCATCACCCGCTCGATGATCCGCCGGCTGAAACTTTCGGCGTCGAGGTCGCGGCCTTCGGCCTCGATCTCGCGCGCGGCCTCGGCCGCCGCCAGCACCGCCGGAAACATCGCCGGCGGCATCTTGGCGCGGGTCCACAGATTCTTGAACCCGTTCCCGTCGCGCATCAGAATCAGTGTATTCGCGATCGGCAGGTTGGCGAGCTGCGACATGGCGTGCTCGAGGAAAATGCGATGGCCCATGCACGCGGCCCGCAGCACCAGCGACGGCGTCAGCCGGCCGGCGTGATTGAGCTGGCCGACCAGCGCAGCGACGCTGGTCTCGCTGTAGTCGCGCGACATGTTGAGGGTGGCGCGCTCACGCGTCGCCAGCACCAGTTCCATCGCCGTATCGGGGCCGAGGTTGTGGCGCTTGATCAGCTGGGTCTTCAGCTGATCGGCCACCAGCGCCGTCAGCCGTTCGGCGATGCGCACCGGCAGGTCCGACCGCTCGGCCAAGGGCCGGTTGACGCGTTCGCTCGACCCAAATCGGTCGACCACGATATCCAACGCTTCGTCGACGAAAATCGCCGCAGGATTCGCCACCATCTCGGCTACCACCGCCTCGTCGCCATGACGCACCAGCGCGCCCACCACCTTGGACGGCACCATCGGCCGATGGGCAATGGCTTTCATCTTGGTGAGGTTGAGCTGGCTCACGATAATTTCCACCAGGTCATCCGGCGGCACCACGCTTGATTGTTCGAGCACCGGCAGCGCCACCAACTCGACGTCGGCGGCCAAGGCCTTGGCCACATCGCGCGGTAAGGTCGGCGTGGCCTTGAGGTGTTCGGCCAGTGCCTGGCGCACCCGTACCTCGGCATCCTTGACCATGATCCGGAAAATTTGCGCCGCCGGCGCCGAAATCGCGCGCCAGCTTGTTGGCCGTCTCGATCCGCGTCGCGTTCGATGGATCGCGGACGAGTTGCTCGACATCTTTGCGGCTCAGTACCGACATTTGTCGCATCCCTGCCTTGCCAAAGCCGCACCTGATCAGAACGAGTTCGCCGCACCTATCTTTGATTGCATCGCGTTTTAGTTATTCGCTTAATATTAGAAACTTGCCTTGTTGCGATACGAAACCAATAAGGCAGCACAAAGCTAGAGGTTGTAAACATGAGTCGAAGCAACTTTTTTTCTCAGCACGTCTGGCAGCCAAAATAATCAGGGCGATCTGTCTAATTGCTTGGAAATAAAAACCTAATAGAGACCGAATGTCCTAAGACACGTTGCCCACACCTTGGCGGCGACCAAACGACGTCGGGTGCGCGCAGCAAGTCATATTCGAATCGAAACAGGTGATGCCGCTTTGTCTCGGGACGAAGACCGGAGTCGCGCGACTCGGTACACGGCGTCAGGTGCCGCGGCAGCGCGATGATCGACAGAATACCAGGACTAAAAACGAGACTGCGCCGACAGGGATGTCGGGGCGCGCCAGCCGTCAGTGAACCGCGACCGCGGCGGATGGCAGCTTGCTGACCTGGCCCAGGAGATAATCGAGGTCGTCGCCGTCAAATTCGACGCCGAAGGTTTCGTACTGGGTCAGGATGCGTTCGACGATGCGGCGCGAATAGCGCTCGGCGTCGAGTTCGCGGCCGTCGAATTCGGTCTGCGCCACCACGTCGAGGGCAGCGCGAATGGCGGGGCACAGCGCCGCCGGCAGTTTGGCCTTCGACCATACGGCCTTGAGCCCATTACCGGCCGTGTCGTGCACCAGCACGCGCGTGTTGGCGATCGGCACACCGGCCAAGGCCGCCAAGGTATGTTCGAAGAACCGCACGTTACCCATGCACAGCGCGCGCAGCACTAGCGAACCGGTCAGGCGGCGATTCTCGCCGAGCTGGCGCACCAGTGCGTCGAGGCCGATATCCGACACGCCCATGCTGAGCGTCGCGGTGGCGCGTTCTCGCGTCTGCAACACCAGATCCATCGCCATCTCGGCGGAAATCTTGTGCTTCGAGAGCAGCCGTTCGCGCAGGTGTTCGGCCACTTCCATCACCAGACGCTCGGCGATCGTCACCGGCAGCACTTGGCGATGAATCATCGGACTCTGGATCGATTCGGATTCGGGGAATCTGTCGATCACGCGATGCAGCGTCGGCTCGCGCAGCTCGGCGCCGGCATTCGACACCAGCTTGACCACCACACTCTCGGTCCCGCGCTCGACCAGCGCGTCGGCAACCGAAGCCGCCACGATCTTGCGACCGGCGATGGCTTCCATCTTGGCGACGTTACCTTGGCTTTCGATGATCGCGACGAGGTCATCCGGCGTCAACACGTCGGAGAACGAGATCATCGGCAGCGATACCGAATCGACATCTTTCGCCAGCGAGACCGCGACATCGTGCGGCAGCGACGGGGTGTTCTTGATATTGACCGCCAGCGCCTCGCGCACGCGCACTTCGGCGTCTTTCACCATGGCGCGGAAAATCTGCTCGGCCAGGCGCAGTTCGTTCGCGTTGAAGCGGCCGGAGTTGAACTCCTGCGCCAGCTTGGCCGCGGTACCCGCACGGGCCACCGGCGACGGGTCTTTCGCCAGCCTATTCACGTCTTCCATCGTCAATCCCGCCACTCTCAATCCCCTGTGACTTTTCTGTCTCAGACGCTACCATCACCCAAGGACCCGACACTGCCACCGTCTGCAGCGCGACCCCCAACACATCCCTGCTTCGTTTTCGAAGCGAAAGTCCTTTTGGTTGTAAATATCAATGACGTTGCCACTTATCGTACATTAAAGCTTAAGGATGGCAACGGTTATTCTACCGTTAGCTGTCGCGCATTTGCACATGGCGGCATAGCATTTCCCTAGCCTTTAATCCAATAGGTTGATGGATGAACGACCGCACATGACTAACGGTTGCTTGGTCAGTTGTGGCGGATTGGGGTGCCGGAAGCGGTCCCAATCGGGTATGGAACGGCGGTAGCCCGCGCTTTCCGACAGGTAGTGTCCATATGGACCTCAAAGACTTCGTTCGCCAGGTTCCCGACTTCCCGAAACCCGGCATCAATTTTTTCGACATCTCGACCTTGATCGGCAATGCCGACGCCTGGCGCACCACCATCGAGCGGATGGCGGTGATCACCTCGACGTGGGAGCCCGATTATCTGCTCGCCATCGACGCGCGCGGCTTCCTCGCCGCCTCGCCGCTCGCGATTCAGACCGGTTGCGGCATCATCATGGTCAGGAAGCGCGGCAAGCTGCCGGGCCTGGTGCGGCGCACGGCCTATGGCCTCGAGTATGGCTCCGACGAAGTCGAGATCCAGGCCGATGCGATCAAGCCGGGGCAGAAGGTGGCGATCGTCGACGATCTGCTCGCGACCGGCGGCACCATCATGGCGGCCGCCAAGCTCGCCCGCGAGCAGGGCGCCGAGGTGGTCGGCGCCATGTGCGTGATCGAACTCGCCTTCCTCAAGGGCCGCGAGCGGCTCGACATGCCGTTCGAAGGCCTGATCTGCTACGACAGCGAGTAAGGGTAATTCGGGGTCAGAGTAAAAACTAGGGTTTTAACTCTGACCCCGAATTAGTTTTCGGGCCAGGCTTTGCGGGTGCGGCAGGGCGTTTTGCGATTCTGGCAACGGTGGCGCGAAAACTGTCTCCACCGAGCGGCCAACCGGAGTTCACCGTTCGGCGGATGCTCTCAAGCTCTTCGGCGCTGAGTCCATCCTGGACCAATGCGCGATAGGCCTCTCGCCCGAACACATGGAAGAGCTTGTGGGGCGTGATCAGCGCATCGGTGCGTCCCTTGGCGTTGGCAAGGTAGCTCGACCACCTGTATCCATCCGGCTTGCTCGCGAGTTTGCCGCGGACGGGATTGAGTTCGATGTAACGCATGCAGCGGAGCAGATAGGCTTCGCTATCGATGACAGTCGCACGGTATCGCCCCTCCCACAGAGAGCCCGTGCGGCCAAGCATCTGATTGATCCGACGCACATATAACCGGCCGAGTGTTTGCATCGTCGCCGGAATCGAATCTTCAGCCTTCGGCGTCGCGAGAAGGTGGACGTGGTTGGGCATCAGCACATAGGCATGGATCGAGAGCCCGCGATCGGCGGCGATTTCCGCCAGCCAGTCCAGATAGGCGCGATAGTCGGATTCGCCAAAGAACACGGCCTGGCGGTTGTTACCGCGCTGGATGATGTGTTGTGGAACACCGGGGACGAACCAGCGACCGTGCCGCGCCATCACACACCTTCATGTGAGTCAGAGACGCGCACATCCTAATTCGGGGTCAGAGTAAAAACTAGGGTTTTTACTCTGACCTCGAATTAATTATTTCAGCGCGCGTTCCATTTGTGGACGACGGCGGTCGCGATGGCGTTGCCGACGACGTTGGTGGCGCTACGGCCCATGTCGAGAAACTGATCGACGGCGAGGATCAGAAGCAGACCCGCTTCGGGGATTCCGAACTGCGCCAGCGTCGCAGCGATCACCACCAGCGAGGCGCGCGGCACGCCGGCCATGCCTTTGCTGGTCACCATCAGGATCAACAGCATGGTGATCTCCTGCGCCAGGCTCAGTTCGATTCCGTACGCTTGCGCGATGAACACGGTGGCGAAGGTGCAGTACATCATTGAGCCGTCGAGATTGAACGAGTAGCCGAGCGGCAGCACGAAGCTCGCGATACGGGGAGGTACGCCGTATTTTTCGAGGCCTTCGAGGGTCTTGGGGTAGGCCGCTTCCGAGCTTGCCGTCGAGAAGGAAAGCAGCAACGGCTCGCGGATCAGGCGCGTCAGATTGATCACCGATGGGCCCAACATCACGAAACCGGCGGCGACCAGGAAAGCCCAGAGGATCGCGAGCGCCAGGTAGAACCCGCCGACAAACTTGAGATACGTGACGAGAATGCCGAGGCCCTGGATCGTCACCGTGGCGGCGATGGCGGCGAACACGGCGAACGGCGCGAACCGCATGACGTAGCCGACGATCAGCAGCGTCATGGCGACGACGCGATCCAGAATATCGACGATCGGCTTGGCCGCTTCGCCCATGGCCGACAACGCCACGCCGGTGAACACCGAGAACACGACGATCTGGAGGATCTCGGTGTTGGCCATGGCCTCGAAGAACGAGCGCGGCACCAGGTGAGTGATGAACTCCTTCAGCGTCAGCGCGGTGCCCTTGATGGCCACCTCGGCGCCGGTCTCGGGCAACGGCAGGCCAAGCCCGACACCGGGCTCGAGCGCATTGACCAGAAGCAGGCCGAGGCAGAGCGAGACGATCGAGGCGCAGATGAACCAGCCGATGGTGAACACGCCGAGCCGGCCGAGCGAGGAGGAATCGCCGACGTGAACGATGCCAGTGACCAGCGTCGATAACACCAAGGGCGCGATGATCATCTTGATCAGGCGCAGGAAGATGTCGGTGACGATGCTGAGATAGCCGGCGACCGCCTTGGCCGCCGCCGCATCCGCCAGCGCCTGGTTCGCGACCGCGCCAACGACAATGCCGAGCACCATCCCGGCGACGATCTGTAACGTAAATCCCCGCCTCATG
>VGEM01000190.1 GCA_016869315.1 Alphaproteobacteria bacterium
AGCCTGCCGTGGCCGCGGTGATCGCCTGGGTGTTGTTCAACGAGCCCCTGAGCGGGTGGCAAGCCGTTGGTGGTGTCGCGATCCTGGCCGGACTTTATGTTGCGCGACGGGGAACGCCGTCTTAATTGGCCCCGTGTCTAAGCAGCCTTGGCGACTTCCCGGACGATTCTTGGGCCAGATTTTTGCTCGGCAACAATCAGATCGTATCGAAGCTGAAGCGCCATCCAGAATCTGCCGCCGTTGCCGAAGTAGCGACCGAGGCGCAGGGCCGTCTCCGCCGAAATCGACCGCTTGCCGTTGACAATGTCGATGATTCGGCCTGGAGGAACGCGGATGTCTCGCGCAATGGCGTTACAAGAAAGGCCACGTGCGCGAAGCTCACGCTTCAGAAGACGACCGGGATGAATTGCAATCATGACAACTAACCTTTGTGATCGTCGACGATTTCGACATCATGGGCGTTGCCATCAGCAAAGCGAAAACAGATTCGCATGGACCATTCACAGACATTGCCCACTGCCCCTTGCGGTCACCTTTTAACTTATGCAGACTAACGCTCTTCAAAGGACTCAACTCAGCCAGCGATATCGCCTCGTCCAAAGATGCCAGCAATTCATGCGCCGCTTCTTCATCAAGGCCCGAGAAACTTGGTTTACCAGACTCGTAGAAACGACGCGACGCAGAGTTGGCCCAAGACTTGATCACAGCCGCGGTCTAGTACGCGATACGTATTATGCAAGGCGTATAAATCACCACGCCAGAACAGCGTCATCGTTCCAATTTGACTGTCGTGACGACCTTGCGACTACCTGCAGGAAGGCCAGTCGTGTATAGTGACTTGAATGTGGAGATGAACATGGACCGCCGCAACTTCCTCGGCTCAGCAGCTGCCACCTCAGCTCTTCCCGCGCGCCTTCGCGCGGCCGAGCAAACGCCGTGGGACATCATCATCGTTGGCGCCGGCACGGCGGGGTTGCCGGCGGCGATCTTCGCGGCGCGGCGCAATGCAAAAGTTCTGGTGATCGACGCCGCCGACAAAATTGGCGGCACGCTTCATCTTGCCGGCGGTGAGATCAGCGGCGCCGGCACCAAGTTGCAGTCGGCGAAGGGCCTGAAGGATCATCCCGACATTCACTATGCGGATGTGATGCGCCTCAGCCACCGTACCGCCGACCCCGATGTAACTCGATTGGCGGTCGATCACGGCGGCGCGACATTGGATTGGTTGCTGGATGGCGGTCTGATACCCCTACCCGAACACCCCGTCACCGGCGAAGGTCTCGATGATCACGGCTACTCGGTACCGCGGTACCTGTGGGGCAAGAATGGCGGCCGCGACCTGCTGGCGGTGATGGCGAAGCAGTTCGACCCGCTGGTCACCTCCGGCAAAGTAACATTGATGCTGAACGCGCGCGTGTCGGCGTTGCTTGCATCCGATGCCGGCGCGGTCGAGGGCGTGCGCATCGGCGACACCGCCATCCGCGGCCGCCACGTTATTCTGACGACCGGCGGCTATGCAATGAATCCTGACGTTTTCCAGCGCATGGTTGGTCAACCGGCGTACGCGGCCGGCTCTTACCCGCAGTCGCAGGGCGATGGATTGAGTCTCGCGACATCGGTCGGCGCGGCTCTTCGTGGCGAGAAGCTCCACCGACCGGGAACCGGCTCGATCATGAGCGCCGACAAATTCCCGGCGACGGCGTATGCACGGTTCAACACAGTGGTTGAAAAGCGCCCACCCTGGGAAATCTGGGTCAACGCCAAAGGCGGGCGCTTTATCCGCGAGGACAAGGCCAATCCGTATACGCTGTCGCGTGCGCTGTTCGATCAACCGCGCCTCAAATATGCGATCGTGTTTGATGAAACGATCCTGAGTGAGGCGCCGGTCGGTATACCGGGATGGACCATCGACAAGATGCGCGAGCACTTTGGCACGCATCCGATGTTCCATCGCGCCGAGACTTTGGCGGAGCTGGCGGTCAAGGCGGGGCTCGATGGACCCGGTTTGGAGAAGACGGTTTCCGAGTATAACGCTTCCGTCAAAACTGGTGGCGACACCTTCGGCCGCGCTCATATGCCGCGCCCTATCGCGACGGCACCCTATTACGCGATCATCCACCTTGGTCACTCGGCGACATCGTCGGTCGGCATCGTGATCGACAAAGACATGCGTGCCTTGCGTGCCAGCGGCGAACCCATTGCCGGCCTTTATGCCGCAGGCGAGGTCTTGGGCAGCTGCGTCACCTTGGGAAATGCCTTCTGCCCCGGCATGATGTTGACTCCGGCGATGACGTTCGGGCGGCTGTTGGGTGAGAGACTTCCTCTGTCGACATGACATTTTCCGTCGTGCCGCGACTTGTTCGCGGCACCCAGATGTTTATTCTGGTTTTTCAGATGAAAACCTCTGGATGCCGTGCCTGCGCACGGCATGACAATGGAGTGCTGGGTTCATGACCGACGACTTGGGCCAATACCGCGGACGGCGCGCCAAGGTGATCGCAACCTTGGGCCCCGCCAGCCGCGATCCGGAGGTGATCGCAGATTTGTTCGAGGCCGGCGCTGACGTGTTCCGGCTCAACTTCAGTCACGGCAGCCAAGAAGACCATGCCAAGTCGGTCGTCGCCATTCGTCAGATCGAGAAAGACCGCGAGCGGCCGATCACCGTCCTGATGGACCTGCAAGGCCCGAAGCTCCGCGTCGGTCCGTTCGAAGGCGGCAAGGTGTTGCTCAAGACCGGCGCGAATTTTCGTCTCGACCTTGATCCCGCTCTCGGCACCGAGAAACGCGTGTGCCTGCCTCATCCCGAAATCTTTGCCGCGCTGAAGCCCGGCTCCAACCTGCTGGTTGACGACGGGCATTTGCGGTTTCGCGTGAAATCCTGCGGCAAGGATTTCGCCGAGACCGAAGTGGTCATCGCCGGGACGATCTCGGATCGCAAGGGCGTCAACGTCCCCGACGTCACCCTCGCCATCCCTGCGATGACCGACAAGGACAAAGCCGACCTGCAGTTCGGCCTCAGCCAGGGCGTCGATTGGGTCGCGCTCAGTTTTGTGCAACGGCCGGAAGACGTGGCCGAGGTTCGCGCCGCAGTGAAAGGCCGGGCGGGCATCGTCTCCAAGCTGGAGAAGCCGGCTGCGCTCGACCAATTGGACGCCATCGTCGATCTCTCCGACGCGGTCATGGTGGCGCGTGGCGATCTCGGCGTCGAAATGCCGCTGGAGCAAGTGCCGATCCTGCAAAAGCGGATCATTCGCTCGTGCCGCAAGCGCGGCAAGCCGGTCGTGGTTGCGACCCAAATGCTCGACAGCATGATCAAATCGCCGATGCCGACCCGCGCCGAAGCGTCCGACGTTGCAACCGCCATTTACGACGGCGCCGATGCCGTGATGCTGTCGGCCGAGACCGCCGCCGGGCAGTTCCCGGTGCGTGCGGTCGCGACCATGCACCGCATCATCAAGCAGGTAGAATCGGACGAACACTACGTGAGCCTGATGGATGCCGGACGGCACGACCCCGAACATTCCTCTCCCGGCGCAATCACGGCAGCCGCACGCCAGATTGGTCAGACTTTGAAGGCCGCGGCCATTGTCACCTTCACCACATCGGGCACGACAACGCTGCGCGCTGCGCGCGAGCGGCCCGATTCACCGGTGATGTGCATCACCCCCAATGTCGCCGCCGGCCGCCGGATGGGCTTGGTGTGGGGCGTGCATGCCGTGGTCGGCGACTTCATTCACTCGGTCGACGACATCGGCGATGTGGCGGTCGATGCCGCCGTGAAATCGGGAATCGCCAAGGACGGCCAGGCGCTGGTCATCACCGCCGGCATGCCCTTTGGCAAAGTCGGCTCGACCAACATGGTCCGCGTGGTGTGGGTCGGCGGCGAAACCGGAATGCAGTAGCGTTCAGCGCTTCGTGACGAGATCGAAATAGCGGCGTAGTTCTTTGACCGCAGCGTCAAAGGGTACGATCGACTTTTCGCTCCGCGCTTGAATGACTCCGCCTTCCATGACGGCAAGCGCCAAGGCGGCGACATCGGCAGGCTTTGGCATTCCCGCTTTGCCGTTGAAAGCATCGCGCACGCAAATCGCAATCCGATCGCGCCAGGCCGAGAAATTGCTGGCGATCAGCTTATGCGCTGGGCGGTCCTCGGGGTCGAGTTCGAACGCCAGGCGGCCCAGTGGGCAACCATAGGCGAAATCGGTGACGAGAATCACGTTGCGATAGCCCGCAAGCACGCGAAAGACACGCTCGACCGGGTCCCGCGATCCACGAAAGGCCGGTTCCATCACTTCTTGATCGAGCATCATCAGATAGCTCGTGAGCACCTCGATGAGGACATCCTCCTTGCCCTTGAAGTAATGATAGAAGCTGCCGGCATTGACCTGGGCGCGCGACAAAATCTCGGCCATGCCGGCAGCGCCGTAACCCTTCTCCCAAAACAATACCCGAGCCGCAGCGACGATGCGCGCGCGCGTGTCGGCATTTGCGGTCGCGCGCGCGCCGACATCGTGGCCTCGGGACTTTCTGCGTGCTTTCAGGCGCACCATTGGTTATCAGTTGAATGATCGTTCAAGTCGATCGTTTTTATCATGGGGGCAGTCATGAATGAAGCAGCGGGCTCGGTCAATTTGCTAGCGGTTCTACTGGCGGCGATTTCGGCTTTCGTCCTGGGCGGCGCGTGGTATTCGAAAGCCATGTTCCTCAATGCTTGGGCGGCGGACCCGGGCCAAGCCACCAAAACAGACCACCGCCACCCAGCCAAGATTTTCGGCGGTGCTTTCATCTGCAGCCTGATCGCGGCCTACGTTTTCGCCATGTTCCTCGGCCCTAGCCCCGGCATCGCCTTCGGTGTTGGCGCGGGCGTCGCCACAGGCTTCGGCTTCGTCGCCATGTCGT
Source organism: Alphaproteobacteria bacterium (assembly GCA_016869315.1). GTDB lineage: Bacteria > Pseudomonadota > Alphaproteobacteria > Rhodospirillales > Rhodospirillaceae > VGEM01. The sequence goes on from VGEM01000190.1 coordinate 4,900, forward strand.
TCGGAATCAATTATCTGTTCGAGGGCAAGTCGCTGAAGTTGTTCCTCATCAACGGCGGTTATCACGTCGTACAATTCACCCTTTACGGTGTGATCATTGGTTGGATGCAGTAGCGCGCTTCAAGCGATAAAATACATGCGCCAGTCCGCGATGGACGATGTCGGCCTCGCGAACGAATCCGAGTTTTTCCATCACCCGCCATGAGCGGCGGTTCGCGGGCAGTGTGAAAGCGACAATTGACGCTTGATGATCGGCCGTGAACGCCTCATCCAGCATCGAACGCGCGATCTCGGGGACGTATCCCTGCCCCCAGAATTCCAGCAATAGCGCGTAGAGCAATTCGTTTTCGACGACGCCGGCTTCGGACGTCCAAGGCTTGATGCCGCAGTAGCCGATGAACGCACCATCGCTTCGCCGCTCCAACATCCACAGAATGTTGATCGGGCGCCGCGTGCACGTGATACAATTGCGAAGCGCTTCACGGGTATCGGCCTCGGCGAGTGACTCGCCATCGACACTAAGCCAGGCCATCGCCGTGCGATTGGCATGAATTCGGCGGAGATTGGTGAAGTCAGCCTCGGTTGCGTACCGGCCGCGCAATCGTTCCGTCAGAATCTCGCTCATCTCTGACTCCAGAATCAAAAAGCCGCGGATCGTGCCCGCGGCTTTTCGTGTGCTCGATCGATGACGACCGATTATCCCTGCCGCACTTTGTAGCGCGGGTTCTTCTTGTTGATGATGTAGACGCGGCCCTTGCGCCGGACGATGCGACAATCCTTGTCGCGGGTCTTGGCGGAGCGGAGCGAATTCCGGACGCGCATGGCGAAACCTTTCCCGAAAAGAGGCGTGTGTATAACCAATCACTGGGTGCGGCGCAACAGCAGCCGATCGGGCCTAGCCCACTGAATTCATTGGCGATTTTTGCTAGCCGAGCCAGGTGCGCAACGCCGCTGTGACGGTTTCGGGCCGCTCGAGCGGCGCCAGGTGGCCACAGTCTTCGACAATGAGGAGCCTGGCCCCTTGAATGGCGCCGGCCATTTCCTCTTGCATTTCAGTCGGCGTCAGCAAGTCCTGGCGCCCGGCAATGATCACCGTCGGCACGCGGATGGCATGTAAATCGCCGCGGCCATCGACGCGCCCCATGATGGCCGTCTGCTGGCGGGTGAAGGCCTCCCGCCCCACCCGCTCGGCCATGCCAATCACCACGTCGGCAACGGCCGGATCCTTGAGGCGCGTCGGATGAATCAAGTTCGGCAGCAGGCGGGGCGTGACGCCTTTGAACTTGCCAATTTGCGACAGCCGGATCAGCTCGCGACGTGTCTAGTCTGCTCCGCGGTATCGGGCCGAGCACTGGTATCGATCAGGGCCAAGCGTTCGACCCGCTCCGGTTCGCGCCGCATGATCTCCTGAGCGACGTAGCCTCCCATCGACAGCCCCGCCAAGGCGAACCGATCGGGAGCGCCGGCCAGGACCCGCTCTGCCATGGCCACAATGGAGGAGTCGTGAGTGAGATCGCCAACGGTCGTATTTGTGATGTCTGCCAAATCCCGCACCTGATGCGCCCATAAGGCGGCATCGCACAGCAGTCCAGGCAGGAAAATCAGCGGTTTTCGGGTCATCGGCGGGCTCTCCCCAGGCTCCTCAAGATACCGGAATTTCGTTGAATATCGTGGGTTTCGCGCGTTGACACCCCGGGGCCCCCTCTTATGATGCCGCCACCCTGATCGGCCTTTGAGGCCGATCCCATCTCATGAGAATTGCCGCATAGCGGTACTGAATTTCTGGAATGACATTTCAAGACCTTGGGCTTTCCGACGAAACGCTGAAAGCCGTCGCCGACCTCGGCTACACCACCCCGACACCGATCCAACAGCAGGCCATCCCCCTCGTATTGATGGGCCGCGATGTCATCGGCATCGCCCAGACCGGCACCGGCAAGACGGCGAGCTTCACCCTGCCGATGATCGACATCCTCGCCGGCGGCCGCGCCAAGGCAAGGATGCCGCGCTCGCTGATCCTAGAGCCGACTCGCGAACTGGCGGCGCAGGTGTCGGAGAGCTTCATCAAGTACGGCAAGCACCACCCGCTTTCGATGGCGCTGCTCATCGGCGGCGAATCGATGGCCGATCAGGAACGCGTGCTCGACCGCGGCGTCGACGTTCTGATCGCGACTCCGGGACGCCTGCTCGATCTGTTCGAACGTGGCCGGATCATCATGAACGACGTAAAGATTCTGGTGATCGACGAGACCGATCGCATGCTGGACATGGGTTTCATT
>VGEM01000191.1 GCA_016869315.1 Alphaproteobacteria bacterium
GATCTGGGCGCCAAGCCGTGTGAGTTGGTCGCCCGACGGCAGAAGGCTTGTACTTTCGGCACTATCGCCGTCGTCGTCGCGGTTCCGCGAAGGGCACAGTCAGTTTCAGATAATTGCGCTCGATGGCGGAGACACGATGACGACGCCGCACCCGGACCGATCGTTGGCGCTGCGTGGCGTCGATGGTCCAGCGTGGTCCCCCGATGGCAAGTGGTTCGCATACATTTTCGATGGCCGGTTGTGGCGGGTGCCGGTGACGCCGGAAGGCGCCATCGCCGGCGCGCCTATTCGCATGACCGACGAGCTGGCCGACGCGCTCAATTGGGCCTCGGATTCTCAGTCGATCCTTTACCTCGGTGTCGATCGGCTGAAGCGTATTGACCTGACTGGCAAAGTTGCCGACGCCCATCCTCATCTCGCCTACACGCCCGAGATATCAAGCGAGCGGATCGTCATTCATGCAGGCCGCCTGATCGACGTTGTTTCAGGCACGTCGCAACGCGACATGGACATCGTCATCGACGGCAATCTCATCACGTCGATTGAGCCGCATCGTGCACGCGAAGACGGCGCGCGCGTCATCGACGCCTCGGGACAGTCGATCATTCCCGGTTTGATCGAACCGCACACCCACATGACGTCCAATTTCGGTGAGCGATTGGGTCGGATTTGGCTGGCCATGGGCGTGACCGCGGTGCGCGAGCCGGGCGCCGACCCGTACGATGCGCTTGAACGACGCGAGGCCTGGGTCAGCGGCCGGCGTCTCGGCCCGCGCGGTTTCATGACCGGCGGCCTGACGGATGGCAGCCGTGTCTTCTACGGATTCGCCAACAGTGTCACGACGCCCGAGCATCTCGATCTCGAATTGGAGCGCGCGCGTTGGCTCGACTACGACCTGATCAAGACCTACGTGCGGATGCCGGATCACGTGCAGAAGACCATCGTCGCCCGCGCCCATCAGATCGGCATTCCGGTGTCGTCCCATGAAATCTTTCCGGCGGTCGGTTATGGCGTCGATGCCGTCGAGCACCTACGCGGCACGAGCCGGCGCGGCTACTCACCCAAGCAGACCGAAATGGGATTCAGTTACGCCGACGTGACGGACTTGCTCGCGAAGTCGGGCATGACCATCACGCCGACCATGGGCCTCTCTGGTGGCTTCAATCTCAAGGTGCTGCGCGATCCCGCCATCCTCGCACATCCAGTCTACACAGCGCTGTTTCGCGACGCCGAGCGGGCGGCGCTCAAGGCGGGGGTCGACCGCGTTAGGCAGACAGAACCCTCGCTCGCGCGCAGTGTCGACGCCATGGGCCTTGCCATCACCGACATCATCAAGAAAGGCGGGCGCATCACGGCGGGCACCGACTCACCCTTCATTCCCTATGGGCTAAGCTTTCTGGTCGAATTGATGCTCTACGAGGACGCGGGCCTGTCGCCCGCCGATGTCTTGCGGTCGGCGACGATTTGGCCAGCGGCGGTGCTGGGGGTCGACAAACATCTTGGCACGATCGAGCCCGGCAAGCTCGCTGATCTCGTCATTGTCGATGGCGATCCCTTGGCGCGGATTTCAGACCTCGCCAAGGTTCACGCTGTGGTGTCGAACGGCCGCTACCTGCCACGCGCCGATCTGATGATGGAATAGGCACTCATGCCGGTTTCTCGAACGCTTTGAGATCGACTTTGAGCAGATCGGGATGTTCGCGTTGGGTGCGGTCGAAATACTCGGCCGGCAGTTGATGCACGCCGTCGAGCTTACGGCCGCTCCAAATGCCGAACATATGTCCCTTGATGTCGCCCATGCCGAGCCAGCGAGGAAAGGGATAGACGTACCCGCCGCTCGTTCCCATCGGCAGGCGTCTCACTTTCGGGTCGTCGAACAGCGCTTTGGCCGTCCAGTTGTGTGAAGTCTCGACGAACGGCTGCGGCCAGCCGTCAGGCGGCACCCGAATTTCCTCGCACTTCACCAAGTCGTCCTCGATTCGAATGAACGAATATCGCGGCGTGAAGGTTCCATCTTTCCGATTGAGCGGTCGCTTGCCCTCGGGCGAGTAAAGCATCCCGGGGTCTTCGGTCAGGATGGTTGGCGGAACTTCGACCATCATTTTTGTCACGGGATTGATCACCGATGACACGAATGCGCCAGTCGCGAGATCTCGGGGATAGGACGCATTGTGTCCGTGCGCCCAATAGAGGTTCTCGCCGATTTTTTTGTGGTGCGAGAACTCGATGCCTTCGTACCTGACGAAGGCCTGCGCCTTGTAGCCCTCGGCAACGATGAAGACCGTGAACGTATACCATAGGAGCACGTCGGCTTCGTCGCTGAGCTCGCGGTACAGCCGCATTTCCGCTTTCAGTTTCTCGCTCTTGTCCGCAAACGGCAGCACGCGCGACTCAAGGCGGCCACGGGGAGGGGTGAAACTGTCGGGCGGTGCGGCCAATGCTGATGAAGACGCTGCGAGCGCGAGCCCGGCAGATGGCGCCAACAGGGCCCGGCGCGGCAGTAAGGCGTCCGCAGAAAAAGCGCGTTTCATGAGGTCGAACATTCAGGATCACTCCATGGTGACGCGGGCAACCTTGACACAAATGGGTGTCGTCACCGCACCAGATTCGGTTCTTGCTCCACTGGTCGGTCGGGGCTAATCAGTCGCGGTATTGAGGACATGATCGTGAAACCCAAGGTATTCATCGACGGCGAGGCCGGGACCACCGGATTGCAAATCCGCGAGCGCCTGGCGCCGCGGGGCGATCTTGAGTTGCTCGCGATCGACCCCGCCAAGCGCAAGGACCCGACCGCACGCGCCGCGCTGATGGACGCCGCGGCTGCGGTGGTGCTCTGTCTGCCGGATGCCGAGGCGCGCGAGGCCGTGAAGCTGGTCACCAATCCGGCGACCAAGGTGATCGATGCCTCGACCGCGCACCGGGTAGCGGACGGCTGGGTGTTCGGCTTCCCGGAAATGGGGCGCGGCCAGCGCGATCTCATCCGATCAGCAAAGCGGGTCGCCAATCTCGGGTGCTGGGCGACCGGGGCCATTGCGCTGCTCAGGCCGCTGGTCGAGGCCGGCGCCTTGGCACGCGATCAGGTCGTCAGCATCCACGGCGTCAGCGGATATTCGGGTGGCGGCAAAGGGATGATCACCGAGTTCGAGAACCCGGCCGATCCGACCTATACAAAAGAGCCGTATCGGATTTACGGGCTCGAACTGGCGCACAAGCACCTGCCCGAGATTCAGAAATACGCAGGGCTCTCCACCAAACCGATGTTCTCGCCCTCGGTCGGTCGCTATGCCCAGGGCATGCTGGTCGAAGTGCCGTTGTTCCTGGCGCATCTCAAGTCTGTGTCATCGCCCGCCGCGGTTCACGCCATTCTGGCCGATGCCTATCCCGGCGAGCGGTTTGTCGACGTCGTGCCGCTTGAGACGTGCCGCGCGCTCAAAACCTTGGCGCCCGAGGATCTGAACGGCACCAACCGAATGAAATTGTTCGTGTTCGGCTCGGAGTCACAAGTTCGCCTGGTGGCGCAGCTCGATAATCTCGGCAAGGGCGCCTCGGGGGCCGCCGTGCAAAATCTCAACTTGATGCTCGGTCTCGACGAAGCCGCGGGATTGTCGTGAGCCGTCCCACCATTCTGCCGTGGAAAGGCATTTTGCCGACCATCGCGGCCGATGCCTTCATTGCGCCGAATGCGACCATCATCGGCGACGTCGTGATCGGCTCGCAGTCGAGCGTGTGGTTCAACTGCGTACTGCGCGGCGACGTGCACCATATTCGTGTCGGCGCACGCTCCAATATTCAGGACGGCACCATCGTCCACGTATCGTCGTTCGATGGCCCGACAGTGATCGGCGACGATGTGTTGATTGGCCATGGCGCCATCATCCATGGCTGTACCCTCGAGGACCGTTGTTTCGTGGGCATGGCGGCGACAGTCCTGGATGACGCTGTGGTCGAATCGGGGGCCATGGTCGCGGCAGGGGCTTTGGTCGGGCCCAAGAAACGCATCCCCAAGGGGCAATTGTGGGCGGGAACGCCGGCGCGTTTCGTTCGCGAGCTAAAACCGGAGGAAATTGCCGACATGAAGGCCGCCACCGATCGCTACGTAGACGTGGCCGCCGGATACCGCGCGATGCCCGAACTCAAGACCTGATTTTGTCATGATTCCAGGACATGATGTGGGCCTGATCTGGAGCTTGTCGTGATGTTCCCGTTGTTCGCCGCCTTGATGTCCGTTTCGCTTGCCGCCGAAGAGTGCCCGCGCGGCGCCCTTGACGCGCGCTATTGCGATCGCGACGGCGACATGGTGGCCGATCTCCCCACCGATCCCACGGCTCTTGCCGATCCCGACACGCTGAACTTCGCCTACACGCCGCTTGAGGATCCGTCGATCTATCCCGAAATCTGGAAGGGATTCCTCGACCATGTGGCAAAAGTCACAGGCAAGAAAGTTCGTCTGTTCCTCCTCCAGACCAATGCCGCACAGCTCGAAGCGTTGCGCTCCGGACGATTGCACGTCGCCGGGATCAACACCGGCAGTGTGCCGGTAGCCGTCAATTGCTCTGGTGTGGTGCCCTTCGCCATGATGCATGGCCCCGCCGGGCCCTACGGCTATCAGATGGAAATCATCGTTCCCGCGTCGTCACCGGTGAAGGCCGTGGCAGACCTCAAGGGGCGCACCATTGCCTTCACATCACCGACCTCGAACTCAGGCTACAAAGCGCCGGCCTATATCCTCGAAACCGAGTTCGGATTGAAAGCTGACGATTACAAGAGCCAGTATTCGGGCAAACACGACAACTCGATTCTCGGTGTCGCCAATGGCGACTACGAAGCGGCGGCGGTGGCAAGCACGGTCACGGCGCGGCTGGCGACCCGCGGCACTTATGACCCAAAAGCGATCCGGGTCATCTATCGTTCGGCGACGTTTCCAACCACCGGCTATGGCTACACGCACAATCTCAAGCCCGAACTGGCCGCCAAAATCCGCGAGGCGTTCATGACGTTCTCGATTTCCGGCGATCCGACGCTGGCGCCCGAGTTTCCCGATCAAGACAATTTCATCGCCATGACCTATAAAACCGACTGGGAGATCGTTCGCCGTGTCGATGCCGGCACCAGCGTCACCTATGACTGCAAATGAGGGGCGGGGCATGAAGCTTTGGTGGACGGTTCTGGCGGCGTTGGTCGTGACGGCGCCGGCGGCTGCGGCCGACGAATGCCCGCGCGGCGCACTCGACAAGGCTTATTGCGATCGCGACGGCGACATGGTCGCCGATCAGCCCGCGGACGCGAAGCAGTTCGTCGATCCGTCGACGCTGATCTTCTCGTACACGCCGATTGAGGACCCCGCCGTATGGCAGGGTATCTGGGCGCGATTCCTGGGCCATCTCGAAAAAACCGTGGGCAAGCCGGTCAGATTTTTCCAAATTCAATCCTACGCCGCGCAACTCGAAGCGTTGCGCTCGGGACGCCTTCATGTGGTGGGCGTCAATGCCGGCAGCGTGCCGGTCGCGGTCAACTGCGCCGGCTTCGTGCCGCTGGTCGGCATGGCGAAACCCAATGAGCTGTGGGGCTACACGATGGAGATCATCGTGCCGGCGGCGTCGAAGATTACCAAGGTCGAGGATTTGAAGGGCAAAGAAGTCGCCTTTGTCTCGCCGACATCGCATTCCGGCTACAAGGCGCCCAAGGTTTTCCTCGAAAGGGAATTCGGCCTGGTGCTCGATCGCGACTACACCGCTCGCTTCACCGGTAAGCACGACACCTCGATTCTCGGCGTCGCCAACGGCGATTTCGAAATCGCCGCCGTCGCCGGCGATCTAGTTAACCGCATGTCGGAGCGGGATGTGTTCGACAAGTCGCAGGTGCGCGTCATCTATACGTCCGAGCTGTTTCCAGGCACCGGTTACGGCGTCTCCAACCGGCTGAAACCCGAACTGGCCGAAAAAGTCCGCCAGGCGTTTCTGACTTACGATTGGCAAGATCCGGGCCTGCGCAACGAATTCCCCGAGGTCGATCACTTCGCAGCGATCGACTACAAGGACCGCTGGAAGATTTTCCGCGACGTCGATACCGCGACCGGTGTGACGTACGATTGCAAGTAGCCGCGACCAAGTTATCCACAGCCCCGCTTTCGGTTTGCATTGCGTTCCCTTGAACGGCAGCATGTTCCGCCGTTTTTGACAGTTGGGGCCGATGCCGTCGCTCGTTCTTGAAAAGCTCGCCAAGCGTTATTCAACCGGAACCGCTGCGCTGAAAGATGTCTCGCTCACCGTGCCGGAAGATCAGGTGGTGGCCTTGGTCGGGCCGTCCGGCGCCGGCAAAAGCACGCTTATCCGTTGCGTGAACCGGCTTGTCGAGCCGACTTCGGGCCGCATCCTGTGGGACAGCGCCGACATCGTCGCGCTCGACAGCACCGGTCTTCGGAAGATGCGGCGTCGGATCGGAATGATCTTCCAGGAATTCGCCCTGGTCGATCGGCTAACGGTGATGGAAAACGTACTGTCGGGCCGGCTCGGTTACGTTTCGTTCTGGCAGAGTTGGCGGCGCAGATTCCCACAGTCCGACATCGACAATGCGTTCCGTCTGCTCGAACGCGTTGGATTGACGCAGTACGTCGATATCCGCGCCGACAAGCTCTCAGGTGGCCAGCGCCAACGTGTCGGCATTGCCCGTGCGTTGATGCAGGAACCCGAGTTGTTGCTGGTCGACGAGCCGACCGCAAGTCTCGACCCCAAGACATCGCGCCAAATCATGCGCCTGATTGTCGAGTTGTGCCGCGAACGGAAGCTGACGGCGATCATCAATATCCACGACGTGCCGCTCGCCCGCCAATTCGCCGAACGTGTCGTCGGACTCAAGGAAGGCGCGGTGATATTCGACGCCGCGCCGGATCAACTCACCAACGAGGCGTTGTCGCAGATTTATGGCGCCGAAGATTGGGAAGAGGCGGGCCAGCGAGCGCTGATGAAATTCGTTCAGCACGGTGAGGGCGCCAAGATCGAGGACCAGCGCATGGCGGGCGCGCGATGACTGCCGCGACGCGGACGTGGTCGCCGCCGCCGCTGATTCGAGATTCGAAGATACGCTGGCTGATCTGGATCGGCGTGGCCGTTTACCTCGCGGCGGCGTTGGGCACGCTCGACATTAATCCGTCGCGTATCGCCCAAGGCTGGCAGCGAG
>VGEM01000192.1 GCA_016869315.1 Alphaproteobacteria bacterium
TCGTTACTTCAATTGTTCCTTCCTGATCGGGCCCAACGGCGATCTGCTACTCAAATACCGGCGGGTGTCGACCGCAGAGGCCGGATCACCTCACGATTTCTGGACGAAGTACCTCGATCGCTATGGCATCGAAGGCGTGTTCCCGGTCGCGAAAACCGAGATCGGCAATATCGGCATGATGCCGTGCGGGGAGATTCTGTGGCCCGAGACGGCGCGGTGTCTGATGATGCACGGGGCCGAGGTCATCCTGCATCCGACCAGCGATCATGGACTCTCGGAAAACATGGGATGGGAACCGGCCAAGCGCGTTCGCGCCGCCGAAAATATGGTCTACTTCGTTTCGGCGAACGCCGGCCGCCTGATCGGCAAGTCGCTGCCGCTCAATGTTCATGCGGGCAATTCCAAGATCATTGATTTCCAGGGTCATGTCATGGCGGCCTCGCAGAGTGCCGGCGAGACCACGATCTCTGCGGTGATCGATATCGATGCACTGCGGCGCGCGCGAACAGATTCGAGTGGCCTCTACGGTGTCAACCGCTTGGCGCGCATTCGCGCCGAGGTTTACACCGAGGTTTACAAGCGCGCGCGATTCTACCCGGTCAACAAGTTTGCCGACGTGCCGATGGATTCGAAGAAACGCGTGCGCGAGAACCTGGACGAGGCGATCAATAGCTTGGTTGAGCGAGGACTGATGCGGCGGCCGTAATTCGCATATGAGGATTCAGCTCAAAATAGTCATAATAGGCTATGGCTCAACCACCATTTTTTCATCGATAAATCTCGCTCAGAATAGTCTTTTCAGTTGTACTGAGCCCGGATGAACAAGAGCATCGATGCCAGTGTCCTGACGCTTGCGAACGTCCCGGATTCGAAGCCCGACACCCACCTCATCGAAGTCGCTGATGGCAAGGCGCTAATCCACGACCATTCAATGTGACGGGCGCGCTGACAAATGCCGGGACCATTTTTATCACGGCGAGTGGCACGAGCAGAACATCGGTGCTCATTGCCACTGGAATCACGATCGCCGCGTAGGCACGATCAAATTCCCGGGTCCTTCAAAAAGCCGGGATGGCGCTGATCGATCAGGCCGCGCAACGAGGCCGGAATTTCATCCACCGACTTGAGCTTCTTGCCAGTCAGCTGGAACATGCATTGCCCGGTCTCGTAGCCCATCCGCATCCATGGGTACCAATTGCCCATGGTTTGATAGTTCATCGTCGCGGGCAGCCACGTCGACTCCGACTTTTGCACATCGGCGAGGCGCATGGTGTAAGTGACGAGCGACGTCGCGGTCATGATCGGCGGCAGGAGTGTCGAGGGGTCGACCGGCTTGGTGATATCCGGTTCGACCGGCGGGCGAATCGCCTCGACGATCAAGTCCTCGCCGATCCATACCGTGTCGCCTTGCACCACCGGTTCGGTGATCTTGCCGGCAAACTTCATGCCGGGTGGCGTGCCTCCCGACCGCTCCGCGCGGCCGTCGGTCGAGAACCTGAGCGACTGACTGGATTTGTAATGCTGCGGGCGACAAGACAAGCCGTTGTACGGATTTGTCCAATCGTCCAACACCAAACCGGTTCCGGGATCGAGCCAGAAGCCGACCTCGATCATGTCCTGGCTCAAGGTCCCGTCGGCGTTGAGCACCATCTTGTTGAAACTGAATCCGTCGACGCGGAAGAACTGTATCGCGGCTTGCATTGCGCGCTTGCCCCAGTACCTGCCGGTGTACCAGTGCATGGCCATCTGGCCATTGGGTGCGCCGCGCGCGCGCTGATACAACCGGACGCGATCCAGCTTTTGATCCTTGTCGGCCTCGGTTGCGCCGGCCGATGTGGTGGCAAGCGACAAGGTCGCCGCCGAAAACAAGCCGTCCCGTCGGGTCACTGCAAATGACATGTTTAGCTCCTGCCGTAGTGTTCCGTGAAGCCGCGGCCATCCGTGATCGCCGGAAAGTCGCTGGTCGTGAGGAATCGTCGCGCCGCTTTATCTTTCTTCAGGACGGCGTCGAGAAATGCGGTCGAGCACCCGTTGGCGATGGCCAGACCTTCGGGATCCGGCGGGCCGCCTGCGCCCATGCGGCAGATCAGGCCGCCCCAATAGTGGTCGGCGCCATCGACCCAGAGCCCAAACCGATCCTTTGATCCCGCGAGGTCGAGTGCGCCCATTCGCCAGCGCCAGTGACGCAACACGCCGTCGCCGGTGCCGCCAGGGTCGCGGGTCCCGGTTACGGCGAAGACCGGGACTCTGACCTTCGACCAGCCCGCCAGGTCTATGCCGGCCATGGCGCCGATCCCGTTGTAAGCAACCAGCGCCTTGACCAACGGGTGGGCAAAGCTTTTTTGGGTCCCATCCGCCATCGTGACCGGCAGGCCCGCAAGATTGAGCGCGGTCCATCCTCCAAAAGAGTGCCCGGCGACGGCAACGCGCTTTTTATCGAATCCACCGGGAACGCCCGCCCGCTGGGCAATCTCTGCGAGGTGATCAAAAATGAAGCGCATGTCGCCGATGCGGCCGAGGAAAACTTTGTCCCGCGGGAGTGAACTCCTGACGGAGTATCCGAGCGATTCCGAATCGAGGTGCGTGGGCAGAATGGTTGCATAGCCGTGGGATGCCCAATGGTTGGCGACGAGATCGTACAAATCCTTCGAAGACAAAGCTCCGTGAGAGAATGCAAGCACTGTGAACGGACCGCGTCCCTGCGGAAATGTCACCTTGATGCGAAGGTCTTTGGCCTGATCTTCGATCCTAAAGACGAGCTCAGGTACGCTCGTGGTTCGGGCCGGCCCCGCTTCGGGCTTGTAACCCCTGGGCAATGCTGCGCGCGACGATCGTGCCGCGCTGCCAACCAAACCGGCGGTCGCCAGCGCGAGCATCATCCGGCGGTCTAACTTCAAGTTCATCGCGCGCGTACCTCGCTCAATCGTTGATTGGTTTCGAGTGGGAACTTTTGCCCCGCGCGAAATTTCACTTGCTCCGAATTCGAAAATTCAATTCATGTCGTTTCGACACCCGTCGCCATCAGCATTCAAGTGGAGTGTGGCGCATACGGGTCAATCTTCCAAGCGGTTGGGGGAACCGATCGGAAGTCATGGCGTCATTGCGTTCATCTTCTGGCGGCGTAAGAGTGGGCACCGCGGCTGCGGCCACGCTTGGCAAAGGAGAGGCCGCGCCAGCAAGAAAGGCGCCTGCCGCGCCGGTTTCGTTCGCCACGCCGACGTCGACCACGAACGCATTTGCCGATTTCGATCCGTCCAGCCTGGAAAAAGTGGTGGCTCTGGTCGGCGATCGCGACGAGACCGTCGTTGCGGCCGTGCGCCAGATTTTGTGGAACGCGGGCGTCAAGCAGATCCACGCCCATACGACGCTCGCTCCGTTGGCTAAAATCGTCTCTTCCGGCGCGCCCGATCTGATCATTGTCGGCGACGATCTCGATCCCAACCTGTTCGGAATTTATCCGTGATATCCGCCACAACAAGATTGGTGCCAATCGGTTCGTACTGGTGACGACCCTCATTGCCGGCGATCATTTCGACGCCGTCAAACACGCCATGCAGGCCGGCACCGACGACATCATCGTCAAGCCGGTTAAAGAAGATCAGCTGCTGCAGCGACTGAAGCGCGTCACCGTCAATCGCCAAGCCTTCGTCGTGACGAGCGACTATCTGGGTACTGACCGCCGCGGCAAGTCGCGGCCATCGAGCATTGAGCGCATCGACGTGTTGAACACGATGCTCGAAAAGGCATCTTGCAAGGATATCACGACCGAGGAGGTCAAGTCCGCCGTCGACGGATCGATGAACCAGGTGTTTCATGCCCGTCTCGACAGCCATGGCTACCGCCTTGGTTTTGTCTGCAATCTTCTGATCAACGCCTACGACAACAATAACATCGATCAGAGCGTACAGGAAAATCTGAGAGTGCTGGTCGACGTCCTGCGCGACGCGGCAAAGACGGCCGAACGGGTCAACGAAAAGGAACTTGGCCTGTTATGCGGATTCCTGTCGAAAGAAGTCGAGGGCATCGCCGAGCGCTATATGACCCCGTCGCTCAAGGACCTCGCACTGATTCGCAAACTGACCCGCGCGGTTCTGCTCGCGCTGAAGCCCAACATGTCGCCCGACCAGCTCGAGAAGGAAACTAAGGCGGCGGCGCAGAATCATCTTCAGCGGCAACGCGAGGCCTTTGGCAAATCGGCCGAAATCCAGCGATCGCCCGAAGATACCGAGGTTGAGACGGTCGACGAACCGATTATCGAGATTCTCCCGCTCAACAAAGGGCAGACGTTGTTCAAGCAGGGCGAGGCCGCGACCTCGGCCTACATTCTCGTCAGCGGAGTCATCGGCATTTACCGCGACATCGACGGTCAGAGCATTCCGGTCGCCCGGGTCAAAAAGGGCGAATTCTTCGGCGAGATGGCGATCATCGACGGGACACCGCGGCGCGCCACAGCGATTGCCCTTGAACCGAGTACGGTCTCGATTGTTGCCAAGGACATGATCGAAGACAAGATGAACAAGGCGGATGTATCGACCCGATTCATCATCAACATGCTGATTTCAAGTCTTCGCAAGGTCCCCGAAAAGTATGCCGCCAAGAGTCGTCAAGTCTCCGACACGGTGCGTGAGATGCGCGAACAGGTCGATGTCGTGCACGGTTTCGCGCAGTCACCGTCGGCACCGGCCGAGGCAAAGGCGATTCTGGCCGGACCGGCCGCCAAGCTGACGGCGACCGCCAAAGACATCGCCAAGCTGGTCGACTCGCTCACCGCCGCGGAACGGCGGTCGGCTGCTTTGCCGCCGGCGACGCCTCCGGTTTCCCCAGCCGCTGCAAACCCGCGTTAAAGCTTTGAAATGTTGGAGTTATAGCTTCGCTCGCCGGGTGGCGACCGCTTGAATCTCTATGCCAACACGGGCTACCGTCCGCGGCTTGTCGTCCATCAATAAATGGGAAATTATTCGAATGTCCGCGATGGTAGAGATCGACCGTCTGTCGAAAGCGTTCGGCCCTATCGTGGCCGTGGATAATATCAGTCTGACGGTCAAGAAAGGCGAAGTCCTCGGTTTCCTCGGGCCGAATGGCGCAGGCAAGACGACCACCATGCGCATGCTCGCCGGGTTTCTGACGCCGAGTTCGGGCACCGCCAAGGTCTGCGGACATGACGTGGTCGAGGACCCCATTGCTGTCAAACGCGTGCTTGGATACATGCCCGAAGGGGCGCCGGCCTATGACGACATGACCGTCGCCGCATTTCTTTCGTTCGTCGCGGCGGTGCGTGGGCTGGAAGGCGCCGACATACAGCGCCGGGTCCATGAGATTTCCGAAACTGTCGATCTCAATGGCATGCTTGACCGGCCGATCGAGTATCTGTCGAAGGGCTACAAGCGCCGTGTCGGTCTGGCTCAGACATTGCTGCACGATCCGCCGGTGCTGGTGCTGGACGAGCCGACCGACGGCCTCGATCCAAATCAGAAGCATCAGGTTCGCTCGTTAATCAAACGCATGGCGGCCGAGAAGTGCATCGTCATCTCGACCCACATCCTGGAAGAGGTCGAAGCTGCCTGTACGCGCGCGGTGATCATCGGCAATGGTAAGTTGCTGGCCGATGGCACTGCCGAGCAGCTGCTCGCCAGATTGCCCGACCATGGCGCCGTCACGATCGAATGTGCCGCCGAGCACGTCGATCGCGTGACCGCCTCGCTTGGCAAAGTCAGTACCGTTGGCCGCGTGGCGCAAATCGATCTCGGCCCCGGGCGCAACGGCGTTCGCGCTCATCCCAGTTCGGGACAGTCGATCGTCGAAGCGGTGTCGTCCGCGCTCAGGGCCGATAATGTGCCGTTCGCCGAAGTGTACCGGCATCGCGGGAGCCTGGACGACGTTTTCCGCCTGATTACACGCGGATCCGACCGGGCGGCGGCGTAGAGGACATCACATGCGACAAATCACGATCATCGCCCGGCGCGAACTGACCGCCTACTTCACCACACCGCTGGCGTTCGTCTTCATCGCCATCTTCGTCGCTATGACGGGCGCGTTTACATTCTACATCGGCCGCTTCTTCGATCGAAATCAGGCCAGCCTCGAAGCTTTTTTCAGCTTTCACCCCTGGCTCTACCTGCTGCTCGTACCGGCGGTCGCCATGAGGCTTTGGTCCGATGAGCGCAAGTCAGGCACGATCGAACAGCTGCTGACCCTGCCGATCACGACGGCAGATGCCGTGCTCGGGAAGTTTTTCGCGGCGTGGGCATTCTGCGGGATCGCGCTCGCGTTGACGTTTCCGATGTGGATCACGGTCAATGCGCTGGGCGCGCCGGACAACGGCGTGATCGTCGTCAGCTATCTCGGCAGCTTCTTGATGGCGGGGGCGTTTCTCTCGATCGGCATCTGCATGTCGGCCTTGACGCGCAATCAGATCGTCGCCTTCATTTCGGCTGCGGTCGTTTGCTTCCTGTTCACGATGAGCGGCCTCGATCTCGTCCTCAACTTTTTCCGCGCGTGGGCGCCTTCGTCGCTGGTCGACGCGATCGCCTCGTTCAGCTTTCTCAGCCGCTTCGAGGCCATTGGCCGCGGCGTGATTGAAGCCCGCGATATCGTGTTTTTCGTTTCGCTGATGGCGTTCTGGCTGTTCGCGACGGTGGTCGCGGTCGATAGCAAGAAGTCTGGTTGAGGGCCCGGTCATGGACAAAATCAAGCTTGGCATTGCTGGCGTCGCGGTCGCCGCCGTCCTGTTCGTCGCCGTCAACATTGTTGCCCGCGGTTTTCTGACTTCAGCGCGGATCGATGCCACCGAAGGTGGCGCATTCTCGTTGTCGGATCAGATCAAGCCGGTGTTTGAAGGCATTGAAGAGCAGATCGTGGTGCGGGTGTACTATTCCGAGGCCCTTGGCGCCGCGAGCCCGCGTCATGCCGCGTATTATCAGCGTGTGCGGGATTTGCTTCAGCAGTATTCCACCCTGGCCGGGGGCCGGCTCAAGGTCGAGTACTACAATCCCGAACCGTTCTCCGATGTCGAGGATCGTGCCGTCGGGTTCGGGCTCCAAGCCGTGCCGCTCGGCCAGATCGGCGATGTCGGGTACTTCGGGCTCGCTGCGACGAATTCGACCGACGATCAGCAGGTCGTGGCGTTCTTCAATCTCGAGCGCGAG
>VGEM01000193.1 GCA_016869315.1 Alphaproteobacteria bacterium
TGCAAACGCGACCGACATCGCCAATTGATTCTTGAAGGTCATTCGACACTCCCCAGGTTTCACCATGACGTGGCGACCAGAGCCGTCCGACCCACGCGGCGAGCAGTCTAATTGCAAGCGATATCAATGTGAAATGGGGCTGAGCGCCGGTCGGCCAGCGAACGTGGATTCGCGGCGAGTGTTGCCGAATCGCATCGCACAGATGTGAATTTCCGCTTCACTTCAAAGGGCAATGCGTCAATTGGCGATTGACCCATGCCAATAGCGGGCCAACGACACCAAATGAAATCAGCAGCCATGCCAGCGTCCGGGATGGGTTGAAGACCGATTCCTCGGACCAGCCCAACCAAACCGAGAGTCCAACGTCAGGCGGCACACTTGGGCGAACACCAAAGTCCATGAAACTTCCAACCAAGCAAACCATCGCAACGCCGAGAGTCGACCACCTTGTGATCCGTCGCGACCGATATGCGAGGGTTACAAAACCGAGCGCAACGACGATTGGAACGCCATGAGTCAAGAAGCCGAACATACCGCGGAAGACCGCGAGTTCCGTTGGTTGATCAAGTGGCGCGAACCACGGCGACGCCTTCCACATTGCGCCAACACCAAGAATCAAGAGAATCGAAGCCAAGACGATCGCCGGATACATCAGGCTTGGGCCAAGCCCGTACACCAGCGCGGGCCAGCGTGCACCCCATGACTTGAGTTCGGGACGAGCCAGCGCCTGGGCTACAAAGATGTCGTCCGTTCCAAGCCGCTCGCGCGCAACCGCACGATTGCCGCAATGAGCCGCCGTGAGATCGTCAAAGTGTTCGCTAAATTCCCGTGCAAGCCTTTTGGCATGGCGAGGAGCAATACCGGCCCGTAACAACTGCTCGGTGATATTCGCCGCAACAGGTCCGCAATCGTCAAGCGGCGACATGGGCCTCTCCCTTGATAACGCCCGCGACAGCATTGGTGATCCGCGACCAGTCGGCCGTCATCGCTTCGAGACGGCGGCGGCCAGCAGCCGTCGTCTGATAGTAGACCCGCGTGCGTCCGTTGACGGGCTTGCGTTTGGACTTGAGCAAGCCCCCGGCTTCAAGCGCGTGGAGTGCCGGATAAACCACGCCTTCAGCGAGCACGATGGCCTCGCGGGTCACGGCCCTGATCGCCTGCACCAGTTCGTAACCGTACATTTCTCGATCGGACAGAAGACGCAGCACGAGCAAGTCGGGCACGCCGTTCATGAAACTGGGGTTGATGCTGCGCTCGGCCATCGGCGACTCCATACTTAGCGACGATAGGTATATACCTATCAGCGAAAGGCATGATGAGTCAAGCGCCTGACTTCGCCTCGAATTCGATCTCAAGCGCCGGGCAGCCGAAGCCGATATCGATCAGGCATCCTTAGACGTAGCTGACCAGCTTCAACACGGTCTCGCGCACCGCAAGGCGATCGACGATGTCGATCCCGAGGCAGATCACCGGAGGCATCCCATCCGGAACGGAGAGTGGGAATGACACTGTCTCGACCGTCACTTCGCGACCTCCGGCGGTGATGGCCCGCTTGATGCTCCACATCCCGCATCGCTGCTGGCTGACGATCATGCAGGACCGCGACAAGCTTCGCGCAAACTCGGGTGTTGTCGCCAGCACCGAGAGGTTCATATTGGTCACATCCATTCCGGCTTTCTCGGCGAGGCCGGCGGCAAAGAGACGGACGTCGAGCTGATCCGGGGAAACCACGTCAATCAGCATGATGTGCGGCTGGGTCGTGGGATTGAATTGTCCCAAAAATTCCTTCAGCGCGGGGGCCGCGGCAGAGCCGCCGCGCAGCTCGTGCCAATGCGCGGCGAAGCGGCGGCAAGCTTCGGTTTTCAGGCCGGTAGGCAATTGCACGGGTCAGCGCCGCCATGGCAAATAAGTACACGGGCGCTCGCGTGCCGCGCGCCATTCTCGGCTGAAATGCCGTCGTCCGGCAAGCAAAGGGATTTGTTCGCGATGTGGAAAAAAGTATTGGCCGGTATCGTCGGCGTTGTCGTCTTCATTTATGCGGCGCTAGTGATTTATGCGTATTGGCCAAAGCCGGAAGGCGCAGCGGTCGCCGCCCTCGCCCGCCCCGAGGACAAGTTCATCGACGTCGGTGGCCTGTCGATCCGCTATCAGACGTTTGGCGAATCCAGCGACAATCGGCCGAACATCGTGTTGATGCACGGCTTTGGAAACTCGCTTCAGTCGTTCCGCAATCTGGCGCCGCGGCTCGCGGATTGCTGCCACGTGCTGGCGTTCGACTATCCGGGCTTTGGACTGTCTTCGATCCCGATCGACTATGACTACTCGAACCAAGGCCAATCGGGAACAGCGATGGCCGTTGCCGCCGCGCTGAAGTTTGACCGTCCGATCTATGTCGGCCATTCGATGGGCGGCGCCGTTGCGGTGCATGCCGGAATCGACGATCCCACGGCCCGCGCGCTGGTACTGATCGATCCCGGCATCTTCGAAACCGGCGTGCCCAAGGCCCTCTCGATGGCGCCATTTCCGTTTCCGCGCATCTCGGCCGGGCTGTTTGGCGACCGCGCCTGGCGCGAGCAATTCCTCAAAGTATCGTTCGTCGATCCTGCGAACGTGACCGCCGCGGTCATGGACGATCTGATGCGCACGCCCGCGCGCGAGGATTATTGGCCGGGCGCGACCGCCCTGATGGGGTCCTTCAAGCCGGGCAACGAGATCGAGCGCCTGCCCCAGATCAAGATGCCGGTGTTGATCGTATTCGGCGAAGCCGACCGCAATCACCCTGACGCGTTGCGCCAACAGCTTCATGGAGCCTTGCCCGGCAGCCAGATGATCGTGGTCGCACGGGCGGGCCATTACCCCCACGAGGAAAAGGCCGATGAGGTCGCCGAGGCAATCAAGACGATGCTCAAAGTGTGGGGTTTCGCAGGCAATCCATGACGGTTTTCGCCGGCCGAGATCGTGGTAGAATGAGGCAACAGCCTCGGAGGCAGATCATGCGCAAATGGTCGATCCTGCTGGTCGGTGTTGCAGCCCTTACCGCCGCGCCCGCCACATCGCAAATGTTCAGCCGCGGAAATGGCCTCGTCAACGATGCGGCCTATGCGCTCGACCGCGAGGATTGGGACCGCGGCGCCGTGCTTGCCAAGGAAGCGCTCCGCTCGGGCGAGCTCATGCCCACCAACATTCCCGCCGCCTACAACAATTACTGCATCGGCTTGACGGGCATGGGCAAATACGACGAGGCGATGGAAGCCTGCAACAAGGCGCTCGAAATGCGCCCGCGCACGTGGTCGTTCTACAACAACCGGGCAAACATCTATTTTTATCTTGGCCAATTTGACCGGGCGCTCGCCGAGTACTACAAGGCGATGACCTTCAGCCCCGGCGACGACGTGCTGCTGCAGAATATCGCTCTGACCTTGCGGGTCCGAAAGACCCGCAATCAGCAGACACCCGGCGCCCAGGAGAAGACCAGCTAGGCACGTCGCGAGCGTGTGCGCACGGTACGAGCTGACCACTCCGCCGGAGCGGATGATCGAGCGCTTCGGATTGATACTTCCTGAAGGACATGAGCTCCGAAAGCCGCGCGCCTTCGAGCGCGGCGAGGTCCGACCAACCAATCTGGCGCCGGTCGTGACTGCACATGGCGCGATCGCGCTTCTGCCCTGGGGGCTTTCGGTTCCCTGGCAGTTGCAGCCGTTGATCAATGCGCGCGGCGAAACGCTCGAGTCCAAACCGACGTTCAAGCCGCTCTTGCAATACCGGTGTCTGGTTCCGGCCAGCGCCTACTTCGAGTGGCGCAAGGAGGGCAAACTCAAGATCAAGACCCGCATCCATCCGGCCAACGACAATCTATTCGCCATGGCCGGACTGATCGGTGACGGTCGATTCACGATCGTCACCTGCGCCCCGGCGCCCAGCATAGCGCACATTCATGATCGAATGCCGGTCATAATTTCGCGCAGGCACGAGACAGCGTGGTTGGACACCAAGGCTTCGATAACTGATCTGCACCAATTTCTGGATTCACCGCCCCATGACTTCACTGTATTGGAGGCCACGGTTTCGGCGAATCCCCAGATGGAGTTATTTGGGTAGGCCAGCGTTTCGATTAGGCGACAGCTTGAAGTCCTTTTCTTGCCACGAGCGTCAAGAGTTTCAGGGCTGGTCCGCCGGGGCGCTTCTCACCTCGCTCCCACTTGCTCACGACCCCGGGAGACACGTTCAAGTAACTTGCAAAGACAGCCTGACTGGCTTTCTCACGTTTCCGAAGGCGCCGTATCTGGGACGCCTCGAGCGGTTTGACCTGCGTCAGGCACATCACATCGAACCTTCGCATGGTTTCGCGGTCGATCACGCCAGCGCTCCGCATATCCGACGCCGTCTCATGAATGACTGCGAGCACTTTGCTATGAAACTTCTTAGCCATGACACACGACCTCCGTCAAAGAACCTTGGGCGAGCCAGTCATCAAGTTGACGAGCTGTCGCCCCGAGCATCGAAATTGCCAGAGTCCGAAAGCCGTCTCGTTCCTGCCGGCTGATATTTTCCTGGTCACTTTTCGCAAAGCCATAGACGAAAAAAGACACTGTGAATCGCCGATAAATAATGATCGTTCGGAACCCACCTGATTTTCCCGACCCGCGTCTGCCGATTCTCATCTTGATCACACCTCTCCCAAGGTCAGCGTCGCCTTGCCCGGCTTCGGTACGGGCGACTGCGTCGCACAGCATCGCGTCACTGACTGATTGCCGCCGTGCGAAACGCGCGAAAGCCTTTGTTTTAAAAACCCTCACAAAAACGCTCGCGCCTCAAGAGAGCCCGCCATCTATTACTGTAGTCCTAAGGACCATAGATTGCAAAAGCCGTATTTTGGCCAGTACTATGGCATGGCACGTCTCAATTTTAGGGCGATCGGCAGCCATTCAATGGCAGAGCAGCACGGGGAGAATCGCGTGCTGCATCACATAGCCGGTTACACTGCCGAGAATGAGCTGGCGCATTTTTGAGCGAGTATAGGCCCCCATGACCATCATGTCGGCGTCGACATCGCCGGTGGCGAACAGCAGCGATCGCCCGGTCTTGCCTTCACGTGGCAACACCTTCGAGACGATGGTGTGCACACCGTGATAGGCGAGATGTGCCTCGAGATCGTCGGTTTCCGCGTACCACTCTTCTTCTTCGACGCGCAGCACGATCACTTCCTCGGCCTTGGCCAGGAACGGCATCGCCGCCTGAACCGCACGCGTCGCTTCGGTCGAGCCATTCCAAAACAGCGCGATCTTCTTGAACGCCCCACGGCGAATATTTCCGTCGGCGGGAATAGGCGGCGCAGCCAACACGGCGCGACCGCTTTGCATCAGTGCGGCATTGAGCGTCATCAAGGCCGCTGTCTCGTTTTCCGGTGTCGGGCGCGCCACGACGATGAGATCGGCGCGACACCCCCTGAGGGCCACGACCTGCTCCTCGACACCAACAGCATCAAGCCAGGATACGGCGAACCCCGTCTTTGAAGACGGCGCATCGACGATATTTTCCCGCGCCAGAATTTCGTCATAAATGGCGCGGGTCTTATTGGCGCGCTGACCGGCCTCTTTATTGGCGACGCCCATCATTTCGTCGACCATGGCCCCCGACATCGCCTCGCCCACCAGCGGCAAAGTCGCGGTTGGATCCGATCGCACGTGCATCGCTTCGACATGGCAATTGAGGTGACGGCCAACGCGAATGGCCGCTTCGAGCGACGCCCGGCCACCGGCCGGATCGCCAATTACCGCCAACACATTGCGGAGCCCACCTGGCGCTGTCGTCATGGGGTCTACTCCCCGACCTTGGACATTGTTTCAGCCCACCTTATCAGTCCACTTTATCAGCCGATATCGCGCGTCTCAATGAAGCGGTGAGCCCACCGGCTTGTGCAGTTCGACCACGCCTTCGGGATCCTGATGGATCATGACGTCGGCGCCGGGAAATTCGGCCATCACGGCTTTCTCGACATCGTCCGCGATCCGGTGCGCTTCCAGAAGCGTGAGAGTGTTATCGAGCACCAGGTGCATCTGGATAAACGTGTTGAGACCCGATGTCCGAGTCCGTAACTCATGGACATCCCGCACTTTCGGATGGCGGCGTGCAACGCCGACCACGCGCGCCCGATCCGCGTCCGGCAATTCCTGATCCATTAAGCTGCCGATTGCATCACGACCGATCCGGTACACGCTCACGAAGAGAAAGATGCCTATGCCGAGGCCGAAGACCGGATCGGCCCAGCCGATTCCAAGCGAAGTCGAGCAATAAATCGCGGCGATCACGCTCAGATTCATCAATATGTCGCCAGTGTAGTGCAGCGCGTCGGCACCGATCGCCTGAGATCCGGTGGTGCGCGCCACGTACTTCTGAAACGTCACCAACGCGACCGTGACAACGGTCGCAATCGCCATGACGCCAATGCCAACGTCGCCGCGCTCGACCTGAATTGGATTACCGAAGCGCGTGATACTCTCCGCAATCAGCAGCACCGCGGATCCGGCAACGAAAGCCGCCTGGGCCAGCGCCGAGAGCGGTTCGGCCTTGCCGTGACCGAAGGTGTGTCCTTCGTCGGCCGGCATCAGCGCGTGGCGAACCGCGAAGAAGTTGAGACCCGACGCCAGCAGGTCGAGCGCGGAATCGGCGACACTCGACAGCATCGCGACCGAATTGGTCATGGCATAGGCGACGGCCTTGATCGCGACGAGCGAGAACGCACACGCGACAGCCGCGATCGTCGCAATTCGCATCAAGCGCGACGGCGGCGCGGCACGGAAAAGACCACTATGATCGTGGCTACCGTGATCGTGAGCGCCGGTCATGGTGCGATCCGCCCGATGCGCCACGTCTTGCCTTCGCGCGTGTAGACCAGCCGATCGTGCATGCGGTCGGCAACATCCTGCCAAAATTCAATGACACGCGGCGCGAGGCGGTAGCCAAGCCAGTGCGGCGGACGTGGGACATCGATGCCCGCGAATTTTCGGTCGAACGCGGCGTAGCGATCGAACAGGTGAGCGCGATCAGAAATCGGTTGCGATTGATCCGACGCCCAGGCGGCGAGCTGGCTGGCCCGAGGCCGCGATCGGAAATAGGCGTCCGCAGTTGCGGCATCGAC
>VGEM01000194.1 GCA_016869315.1 Alphaproteobacteria bacterium
CTCAATGGCGACATGCACAAGGCCTCGAACCATTTCGAGTACTTCGCCGGCCTTGCGACCGAAATGAAAGGCGACTCTGTCCCTGCCTCGCCGCGCGGCATTCACTTCTCCGAGCGCGTGCCGTGGGGCGTGGTGGGCCGCATCGTGCCGTTCAACCATCCGTTCATGTTCGCGGCCTCGAGCCTGGCGGCACCCCTCGTCGCCGGCAATACCGTGGTGCTCAAGTCGCCCGAGACCAGTCCCCTCACCGCTCCGATCGTTGCCGACATCTGCAACACGTTTCTGCCGCCCGGTGTGGTCAACCTCGTCTCCGGTTTCGGCATTCCGGCCGGCGATACCATCGCGCGCGATCCGCGCGTGCGGCGGATTGGATTCACCGGCTCGGTCCGCACCGGGCTCGCGATTCAGCGCGCGGCGGCCGAGGTGTGCGTCAAACACGTGACGCTCGAACTCGGCGGAAAGAATCCGCTGATCGTCTGTGCCGATGCCGACTTGGAAGCGGCGGCGAGCGGCGCCGTCGCGGGCATGAACTTCGCCTGGGCCGGACAGAGCTGCGGTTCCACCAGCCGCGTTCTCATCCATGAGTCGGTCTACGAGCGCATGGTCGAGTTGATCAAGGTCAAGGTAGTGGCGATCAAGGTTGGCGACCCTCTCGACCCGGCGGCGGAAATGGGGCCGCTCAATTCTGAATCGCAGTATCGCAAGGTGACGAGCTACGTTGCCGCGGGACGCGAGGACGGCGGGCGCCTCATCACCGGCGGCGGCCGGCCGGCGGGCGATCAGTTCAAGCGCGGCTATTGGGTGGCGCCGACGGTGTTCGCCGATGTGACCATGGACCACCGCATCGGCCGCGAGGAGATCTTCGGACCCGTGATGTCGCTGATGAAGTGGTCCGACTTCGATCAGGCGATCGCTCTGTCGAACGCCGTCGAGTACGGCCTCACCGCCGGCATCTACACCCGCGACATCGGCCGCGCGCTTGGCGCCGCGAAGCGTTTCAAAGCGGGCGTGGTGGCGATCAACCACACCGTCATGCACTTCGTCGGCCTGCCGTTCGGCGGCCACAAGAATTCCGGTGTCGGCGGCGAGGAAGGCCTGGACGAGCTGCTCAGCTACACTCAACCGAAGTCGTTCCATATTCAGCTGTAAAGTATCGATAAATGAGCACGAAATTAGGGTTGTACCCTATTTTAGATCGAGTGATTGTGGTGGGGGCGGGGCCGGTCGGGTGCGTCACCGCGCTGGCGATGGTGCGGGCCGGCATCCCGGTGATCCAGTTCGACGCCGCGGCGACGACACCGACCGAGCATCGCGCGGCGACGACGCATTCGTCCACGCTCGATCTGCTGGACGGTATCGGCATGGGCGCGCGGGTGGTCGCCGACGGTCTCAAGGCTCAATACTTCCAGTACCGCTATCGCGAGACCAACAAGGTCTTCGCCGAGTTCGATTTCGGACGCCTGGCCGACGAGACCAATCATCCCTACGCGGTGCAGCTTGAGCAACACAAGACCGTCGCCATCGCTCTCGACATGCTGACGGCCTACCCGCATCACGAACTGCATCGGCCGCTCAAGGTGGTCGAGGTCGAGCAGGGCGCGGACGCGGTCAAGGTCGTGACGGAAGCGGAAGATGGCTCGCGCAAGGACTGGCAGGCGCGCTATGTGATCGGCTGCGACGGCGGCCGCAGCTTCGTGCGCAAGTCGCAGGGCATCGACTTTCCTGGCTTCACCTGGGAAGAGCGCTTCATGATCGTCGCGACATTGTTCGACTTCGAGAAGGCCGACAATTACCGCTACCGCAACTACATCGCCGACCCGAATTTGTGGTGCTCGGTGTTCAAGATTCCCGGGCCCGACGGTAGGGGCATGTGGCGCAATCTGTTCCCGATCATGGGCAACGAGCCGGAAGAGGTCGTGACCTCGGACGATTGGATTCGCGCCCGCTACGACGAGTGCTTTCCCTACGCCCGCGACACGCCGATCATCCACCGTAATCTTTACAGCGTGCATCAGCGCGTCGCGGCGAGCTTTCGTAAAGGCCGCGTCATGCTGGCGGGCGATTCGGCGCACATCAACAATCCGCTCGGCGGCATGGGGATGAACTCCGGCATCGGTGACGGACTTAACCTTGTCGACAAGCTCGCCAAGGTCTGGCGCGGCGAGGCCGATGACACGATTTTCGATCTCTATGATCGACAGCGCCGACCGCTCGCTCAGAAGTACGTCCAAGCGCAGTCGATTCAGAACAAAGAGACGCTGCAGGCCGCTGATCCCGCCGCCGCCAACAAGCGGTTCGAGGAACTCGGCAAGACCGCCGAAGACCCCAAACGTCACAAGGCCTTTTTGATGAACGCTTCGCTGATCAACATGATGCGCGAAGCGGCGGCGATCGGCTGACCGCGGAAGAGCTAATCCTTCTCAAAGGCTTGCCTGCACCCACCCCTGCTCGATAGGGTCCCCCGCCACAAATCATACAACCCGGGGAAGTCATGAATCGCTCCACCGTATCCGTGATTGTTTTGACGTGCGCGCTCGCCGGACTATCGCCTGTCACGTTGGCACAGGACGGCGTGCCAGCGGTGTCGCTGGGCGTCACCTACACCGGCGATATCTGGGCCAACACCTCCGGCGGCCTTCGCACCGGCGAGAAGTACCTCGACAACCTCGACCTGACGGCCTCGATCGACGCCGAGAAGGCCTTCAACATTCCGGGCGGTACGTTCTTCTTCTACGGCCTCTACAACAACAACACGACGCTGAGCGATACGCTGCTCGGCGATTTGCAGACAGCAAGCAATATCGACACCACCACCGCATTCCGCCTTTACGAAGCCTGGTACGAGCAGGTGTTCGCCGACGAGCGCGGCTCGTTCAAGGTCGGCCTGTACGATCTCAATTCCGAGTTCGACGCCATCGACGCCGCCGGATTGTTCCTCAACAGCTCGCACGGCATCGGTCCCGATTTCTCGCAGACCGGCCAAAACGGCCCCTCGATCTTCCCCGTAACCTCCCTTGGCGCACGCCTGCAATTCCAGCTCAACGACAGCGTGCTGCTGCGCGCCGCGATCCTCGATGGCGTTCCGGGCAGCCTGGGCCACACCCGCCGCACGGCGATCAAGCTCGGCAATGGCGCCGGCGCGCTGATGGTGGGCGAGATCGAGGCCGACCTCGACGGCACCGTCGCGGCCATCGGCGTGTGGAACTACACATCCGACTTTGACCATGTGCTCGACGTCGACCGCACCGGCGCGCCACTTCGGCAGGGCGGCAACCGCGGCATGTATGTCGAAGCCGAGCGCAAATTTGCCGACGCCCCCGAAGATCCCGGCCTGGCGATCTTCGGTCGCCTGGGCTTCGCGGAATCCGAGCTCAATCAACTGAGTCGCGCCGCCGGCGCCGGCGTGTCGTATCAAGGCCTCCTTGCGGATCGACCCGATGACACCTTGGGTCTCGCGATCGCGCATGCCACCAACGGCTCGCCATTCCGCAGCGCCGCACGCCTGGCCGGATCGCCGGTCGGCAAGTCCGAAACCAATTTCGAACTGACCTATCGCGCCCCGGTGACCGAATGGCTGACGGTGCAACCCGACGCCCAGTGGATTATCAACCCCGGCACAGACCCTGGCCTGAAGAACGCGTTCGCGGTTGGCCTTCGCTTCGAAATCAGCTTCGGCCGCGACTTCTAACCCACGCCCGGTACGCGCGAACGGCTGTGTTGCGCTGGCCGGTCGCAGCCTCAAGCATGGGTCCATGACGAGTCGGGGTATCCGAACCTTTATTTCCTTGGCCATGGCGATCGCTTTGATCGTACCGCCGCTGACCGGGGTCTTGTTGCGGGCGCTGGGCGGCGATGGCCGTCACGTCCATTTCGACCATGTCTGGCACCAGGACGCCGAGATTCACGCTCATCGCCACGCCGCCGATACCGCCGGCATGGATCGTCAGCACGACCACGACGACTTTCATTGTGACCATTTTCATACCGTCGTCATGGCTCTGGTCGCGACGGCACCATTCGAGGTTCGCCGTGGCCCTCGCTCCTATGATCCGGCGCCGATCACGATTGAGGTCGGCCGCGGTTTATCCCCGCCCAGTCGCCCCCCGCAGCGCATGGTCTAGCCCGCCCGTCATGATGACGGCCGTTGCCTGACGCCCGCCGGCTTCACGTCACGCCGGAGGGTTCTCTGCTCTTTGCGCTTCGGGAGTATCCGATGTTTAACCCATGTTCATCCGTGGTGCGTCACTCGCGTCGAGCAGTCACAACCGCCTTGACCGCGATGCTGGTGGCCACCCCTGCGTCCGCCCAATAGACCGCCGGCAGCGGCTCCACCATCAGGCTTGAGGACGTCGTGGCGCGCATCGTCGACGTCCATCCCAAGCTGCAGGGCCAGCGGTTCGCTCGCGCCGGCGCCGACGCGCGCATCGACCAGGCAGGTCTTCGCCCTGCCGTCGAGGTTGGTCTCGATCTCGAGAACGTTTTTGGCACCGGGGGGTCTTCGCACGTTTAGAGATGCCGAAGCGACGCTCAGCATCGGCACGGTGCTGGAGCTCGGTGATAAACGCGCGCATCGCGTCACTGCCGCCGGACGCGCCCGCGATCTTCTGGCGACCGAGCAAGATGCCGAGCGGATCGACATCGTGGCCGAGGCTTCGCGCCGCTTTATCCGGCTGCTCGCCGAACAGGAACGCCGCGGCCTTGCCGCCGATACCCGCGAACTTGCGGCGCGGACTGAAGCCGCGGTCAAAGAACGGGTCGGCCTCGGCCGTGCATCGCCGGTCGACGCCGCCAACGCGGCCCTCGCCTTGGCAAAGGCCGAGATTTCGCTGGCCGAGCAGGAGGCCACGGTTCGCGGCGCATACGGCGCCCTGGCGGCGATGTGGGGTGGATCGTTGGACGAAACTGCGATAGCAACCGGGGCCTTTGACACGCTTGCCGAGCTGCTGCCGTTCGCAACGTTGACGGCCACCATCGATCAAAACCCCGACATTCTCCGCTTCGCCGGCGAAAGGCGCGTCAACGAGGCAAAAGTGCGCCTGGCCGAGGCCGAGCGCGCGCCCGATGTAACAGCCGCGGTCGGGTTGCGGCGATTGCAGGCGACCAAGGACCAGGCGCTGGTGTTATCGGTGTCGGTGCCGCTCGGCGCAGGCCAGCGCAGCTTGCCGTTCGCGCGCGAGGCGCAGAGCCAGCTCGACCGGATCGAGTCCGACGAGGCCGCCGCCCACGCCGAACTGATGGCGACGCTCCACGGCCTCTATCAGCAGGCAGCGGCGGCGCGCGAAACCCACCGGCGGCTACAGGCCGTGGCGTTGCCAGAAGCGATCAAGGCCGAGCGGTTGACCGACGACGGGTTCCGCCTCGGCCGCTTTTCGCTGCTAGAGCTGACCACCGCACGGCGCGCACTGCTGGCGGTCCGCGATCGCTCGGTCACGGCTGCGGCGACGTTCAAGTCGAACAGACGACAGGCTTGCCGCTGCTGACCATCTCGCCCGATCGCAATGCGCTGGCGCGGTACGGTGTCAGGATCGCCGAGTTTCAGGACGTGGTCGCAGTCGCCCTGGGCGGCCGAACCGTCGGTGAGATGTTCGAGGGCGACCGCCGCTTCGATCTGGTGGTGCGGTTGCCGGAGGACTTGCGCTCGGATCTGAAAGACATGGCGCGGCTGCCGATTCCGCTGCCGGTGGAAAGTTCAGGGGCCGGCCCGCGCTTCGTGCCGCTCGGCGAAGTCGCCGAGATCGCTTTGACCCAGGGCCCCAACCAGATCAGCCGCGAGAACGGCAAGCATCGGGTGGTGATCACCGCCAATGTTCGCGGTCGCGACCTTGGATCTTTCATTGTCGATCTGCAACGCGCGGTGCGCCAGCGGGTCGAGCTTCCAGCCGGATATTGGATCGACTACGGCGGCACGTTCGAGCAGCTGATCTCGGCGACCGAGCGTCTGCAGATCGTCGTACCGGTCGCGCCGCTTCTCATCCTCTTGATGCTCTATACGGCTTTTGGGTCTGTGAAGGATGCCTTGATTGTCTTCAGCGGCGTGCCGCTTGCCTTGACTGGCGGCGTGTTGGCGATTTGGCTCCGCGACATCCCATTGTCGATCTCGGCCGGCGTCGGCTTCATCGCGCTGTCGGGCGTCGCGGTATTAAATGGTGTCGTGATGGTCTCGTTCATTCGCCGCCTCAGGGCCGACGGCATGGCGCTTGACGCCGCGGTGATCGAGGGGGCGCTGTCGCGGCTTCGTGCCGTGT
Source organism: Alphaproteobacteria bacterium (assembly GCA_016869315.1). GTDB lineage: Bacteria > Pseudomonadota > Alphaproteobacteria > Rhodospirillales > Rhodospirillaceae > VGEM01. The sequence goes on from VGEM01000194.1 coordinate 6,246, forward strand.
TGATGACGGCCCTGGTTGCGAGCCTCGGGTTCGTACCAATGGCGGTCAATATCGGCGCCGGCAGCGAGGTGCAGCGGCCCCTGGCGACCGTGGTGATCGGCGGGATCGTCTCCTCGACCATCCTGACGCTGGTGGTGCTGCCGGCGCTCTACCGGATTTTCCATCGGCCCGAAACCGAGGAGCGAGACTTAACCGTCGCGGCCACGCAGCCCGCCGAATAAGAACGCTCAACTCTTCTTCGGCCCATCCTCGGGCTTCAACATCAGCCGCGCGACGCGGCCGCCGTTCTTGACGTGCGTTTCCAGCACATCTTCGACATCGGCTTCGGTCTTGATGGTGTACCAGACGCCCTCGGGATAAAGCACGACATTGGGCCCAAGCTCGCAGCGATCGAGACAGCCGGCGGCGTTGATGCGCACGCCCTTGAGGCCCATCGCCTTGGCTTTGTCCTTCATGTAGTCGCGAAGCGCGACGGAATTCTTGCGGGCGCAGCTGCCGCGCGGATGGCCCTCGGGCCGGACATTGGTGCAAACAAACGCATGGCACGAGAAAAACAACGCAGGATCGCCGGCCGACATCGCAACATCCTTTGATTTGAAACGAACGACTTAGCCGCGCCAGTGATGGCAGGCGACCTGATGACCATGGGCGGCCTGATCGAGCGCCGGCACGGTGGTGGCGCAGGTCTCGGTCGCCTTCCAGCAGCGGGTGCGAAAGACGCACCCCGATGGCGGGTTCAACGGTGACGGCGGATCGCCGGTGAGAATGACCCGCGTCTTGGCGCGCTCGCGATCGGGGTCGGGGATCGGCACTGAGGCGAGCA
>VGEM01000195.1 GCA_016869315.1 Alphaproteobacteria bacterium
GTTTCGAATTTGCGCGCGCCAGCACCGATACCCTGGTTGAATCCGGACCATTTGCGACGACCGTCGATTCGCATGCGCATAAATCCGCTCGGAGCGTCGCTCGACTCACGATCGATACAGCCCTCGGGCCTATTCGTCCGCGCGCCTCGGTCGGCTGGCTCCACGAGTTCTCCGATCTGGCGCCGCGCGCTACGGCACGAATTCCGTCCGCGGGCGTCGGCTCGTTTTCCATCGCCGGCCTCGCCGGAAAGCGCGATGTCATCGACGCCGAAGCAGCGCTGGTCCTGGACGTGGCCCCAGGAGCCGCGATCTCGTTCGGTTTTGGCGGCAGCCTCAACGACCGGCTCCATGGCCAGGCCGTGCGCGCCGGATTTTCGTTCGGCTGGTAACGCGCGCCAGTCGGTCAAGCCGTCAAGACGCGGAACGCTCGAAGCGACATGGTCCCAAAAACAGGGCGGCCAAGCTTATACGTCCTGGACAATCGACTGTTGTGCGACTTCAGTATCTCATGAAGGCAATTCGGTATTGCAGCAGCACGGGATTAGTTGTCGCGATGGCGCTGGCCACACCGGCCGCCGCCGCCTGCTTGCGTGTTGGAAACACGGTCACCTGCAGTGGTGCAAGTTTCACCCAATTCGCGACACCTGACACCGTAAACCTGACCATTCTGCCAGGCGCTCTGGTATCGAACGTGCCAGCCAGCGGCGTTCAACTTGGGAATTGTCCGATATCGCCGCCAGTCATTTCAGTTGGACGCGATAGCCGCGTCTTGAACCAAGGTCAGCTTGTTGGAACAGGGGTCTGCGCGTCCGGCATATTCACCGGCGACGGATCGTCGGTACAAAATGACGGCTTCGTCGCGACCATCGATATCCTGGGTCATGGCATCGACGCAGGCGAGAATTCGGTCGTAGTTCATTCCGGACGAATCACAACGGACGCCCAATCGGCCTATGGCATTTTCGTCGGCAATGGATCGAGAGTCACAACTGAGCCAGGTTCGGCAATTGAGACCACCGGCCCAGGCGCAAGCGCCATCGTCAGTGGCTCCGGGGGATCGATCGATGCCGGCGGATCGTTCACGGTCAGAGGAGCGCTCGCAAGCGGAATCGATTCCGGCGACAACCGAATTAACGTGCGGGGAACCATCAGCGCGCTGGGCATCGGCGGCGTGGGAATCAAAATTGCGGGCCCCACGGCTGTCGTCACCAATGCCGGGACCATCGTCGGGCAACGTCATGCGATCGAGGTCACGGCAAGCGGTGGAGCCAGCATCCTCAATACCGCCATTCTTCGTACAGAGTCTGGATTTGTCGATCCCGGCGCCACAATCGCGATCAATGCGCCCGCGGGCTCGGCGACGCGGATCGAGAATCGCGGATCGGTGGTCGCGCCCTTAGGGCGACCTGCAATTGCCGGCGGTCAGGGCAGCGATACGATTGACAACTTCGGGATCATTGAAGGCGATATTCTACTTGGGGGCGGAAGCGACGTTTACATGGCTGCGTCGGGAAGCATCCTTCGCGGCCGACTCGATCTCGGGCCGGACATCGATCAGGTATTTCTCGCCGGAAGCGGTTCGTTAGATGCGCAAGTTGTCGGCGCCGACATCCTGACGAAATTCTCGCCAGGCACATGGCGCTTGACCCAATCGGTTGATGCCTCAAAAGGCGTGGCCATCCTGGGCGGATCCTTGGCGGTTGACGGTCAGCTGACGTCCGAACAAGTGGCCGTTCTCCCGCAAGGCACGCTCAGCGGTACCGGCGTTATCGTCGCGTCGGTGCAAAATTCCGGCACGGTCGAAATTTCGAATGGCGCTCAACTCACGATCAACGGTAGCTACGCGCAGGATGCCGGCGCAACATTGCGGGTTCAACTTTCGTCGTCTGGAGCAGCGCCACTGGCTGTATCCGGCTCGGTAAACGTCGCCGGTATCCTTGATCCTGGTTTCGGGACACGACCGCTGACCGGCGGAGAATCTTTCGCCCTGATCGACGGCACGACACGCGTCTCGGGCCAGTTCGACCGCGTTGTCGGCGTGACGTCTCATTTTCTTCGTGCCAGCATTGTGCCGGCGGGGCGTGGCCTGCGCCTCGCTATCGCACGCTTGCCCTATCGCACGGCAGCGAATTCCCTCGGCGCCGCCAATGTCGCTGATGCGCTCGATGGCGCGCGCGCGCGAGGCACCCCTGCCCTCGATTCGGTTTTCGACTTTCTCGAAAACGCGCCCTCAGCCACCGCGACCGCGGCCCTCGACCGACTGGCGCCCACATTGCCGACCGCGATTCAAACCGCTGTGCGCCTGGCCGGACGGTCGGCCACGGCTGCGCTCGGCCAATGGCTTGAGTGGGGACCATCGGACGGCGTGCCTGGATCGGTACGCGTCTGGGGCCAGTTAAGCCGGCGTGGCGGAACCGATCAGGGAATCCGCCTAGTCACAGAACAGGCCGCCGCCGGGCTCGACTATGCCCTCGCCGACGAAACACGAATCGGCTTCAGCATTATTGGACAAAACAACGGCGTCAGTTCCCAACTGGATTCCTCACGTGCCGCAACCGACATGACTGCTGTCGCGCTATATGCCAGCCACGCGTGGCCGCGGTGGCGCGTTGCCCTGAGCGCCATGGCAGGGGACGGCAGTCCGGCTTGGGCTCGCCCTGGATTGTTCGGGACAAATAGGGCGACAGCAGATCTCAACTTCGGTCAATTGCTGGCCACGGCAACCTATGCCGCCGCCGCGGGCCCGTTCCTCGTCAAGCCGTCTGTCACGTTTTCAGCCGATCGGACGCGCATTGGACCAGCAATCGAGACAGGGCAGGCCGGACTGGCGATTGAACGTCGTCAGCACACCAGCGTGCGTTCGGGTCTTGGGCTTCGTGTGGTGAGCACGCCAGGTGACTGGCACCCTTATTTGTCGACGGCAATATCGCGCGATCTCAACCCAGCGGCATCTTTGCGTGCCGCCTTTGCCGCCGATCGCCAGACGGCATTCGATTTGACGGGACCTCAGCCTCGGCGAACGGAGATCACCATTCAGGCGGGCGTGAACGTTGAGCTTGGGCCTGGATTGATGGCGCGGCTTGGTTACGACGGCATCGTCAACGAGCCCCTGGCTGACCGCGGCACCGCCATGGGATTGTCGTATCGCTGGTAGAAACAGGTGGCTGCGTGGTCTAGGTTCGCCGCCATGTCGAACCTGAATTCGTTTATCGCTGCTCTCGGGCCCATCCCCGCCGTCAGCGACCCCAGCGAAACCTCGTACTATTCGAACGATCTGTTCTTCTGGGAAGGACATAAGACCGCGAGTTGCGTGGTCAAACCGCGCACGGCGGCCGAGGTCGCGACCATCGTCAGGGCGGCGCAAGCGCACGGAATGGCGATCTACAGCCGTGGCGGCGGCATGTCTTACACCAACGGCTATGGTCCCGATCGCGAGAACGCGGCGATCATCGACATGACCGGGCTCAACCGCGTAATCGAGGTTGATCCGGTCAGTCGGTATATTGCGGTCGATTGCGGTTGTACCTGGGCCCAGGTCGTTCAGGCCTTGGCGCCGCACGGCCTGGTGGCTGATTTTGCGCCGCCGCTGTCGGGCAGCCATTCGACCGTCGGCGGCGCACTGTCACAAAATGTCCCCGGCGGCATGCAGGGCGTGCTTGGCCTTGAAGTAGTTCGCGCCGATGGCGACATCGTCAAGACCGGCGCGTGGGCTGTCGCCCGAAATGGCAAGCCATTCACCCGCAACTATGGCCCGGACCTGACGGGACTATTCCTCGGCGATAATGGAACCCTCGGAATCAAGACCGCCGCCGCGTTTCATGTGAAACGCAAAGCGCCGCACATGACCTACGCGTCGTTTGCCTACGAAACCTACGAGGATATGGCGGCGACCATGGTTGAGCTATCGCCCTACGACTTTATTGCCAGGCGCACCGGTCTTGACCCGCATGAAAGCCAGACCATCGCCAAGGTCAGCTTCAAGGATGCCGTGGCGGCGGTCGCCAAGGTGGCGGGCGCCGAGAACTCCCTCACCGGAAGCATGAAGGCCATGGCCGAGATGGCCAAGTCCGGCCTCAACTTCATGGATGGCGTCAAGTGGTCGATGCACTTGAAGGTCGAGTCACACTCCGAACGCGCCGCCGAAGATGGCATGGCGATCGTGAAACCGATCTGCGCCAGACGCGGCCGCGAATTTCCGCCAATCCTGCCGCGCGCCCGCGAAGCCGTCGGCTTTTCGATCCGCAAATTCCTCGGCAAGGATGGCGAGCGCTGGGTTGCGACCAGCGCGATCTTTCCTATCGCCCGCGCAGTTGAAGTGGCCCGCGCGACCGAGAAATTCTTTCGCGACAACAAGGCGGACATGGATCGTCATGGCGTCGTCCACTCCTATATCTCCAACTATGGCCCTCAATATTTTCTCACAGAGCCATGCTTCTTTTGGCAGGACGAGCTGACCGAGCTCCATTTCCGCGCCTTGCCGCCCGAGGACGCCGACGCTTTCCGCAAGCTCACAGGTAAGTCCGGAATTCGCGACTACGTTCAGGCTCTGCGGTTCAGGCTCCGCGATATGCTGTTCGAGATGGGCGCGGTTCACGTCCAGATCGGCGGGTTCTATCGGTTCCGCGAATCACTCGATGCTTCAACATTAAAGCTGGTCGAAGATCTTAAAGATCTCCTCGATCCGACTGGCCTTCTCAACCCCGGCAAACTCGACCGCGTCCGGGGTCCGCGGGCGTGAACGAATCTTTCCGTCTTCCGCTGTCTGTCGGTCTTGGCTGGGGCCTCGGCACGGTCGTGACATCGATCATCTTCAACACGACCAATTTGTTCCTGATCAAGTTCATGACCGACCACCTCGGCCTTGTGCCGTTGTTGGCCGGCGCGCTTTATGCGGCTTCGAAGATCTATGATGGGTTGTTCGATCCGGTGATGGGAGTGATCACCGATCGCTCGACTTCGAAGCACGGCCGGAGGCGGCCATTCCTGCTGTGGGGAGCCGCGATGGGCGCCGCCAGCCTGGTGATGCTGTTCAATGTCCCTGACTTCGAATCGTCAGCAGTCTTGTTGGTCTACCTTTCGGTCGCACTCATCCTGTTTTCGACCGGCTACACATTTTTCAACGTGCCGTACGTCGCCATGCCAGCCGAGATGACATCGAACCCGCATGAACGATCTGTCTTGATGTCCTACCGCGCTTACGCCACCGCGACAGCCCAAGCCATCTCAGTCGCCGGCGGACCTTTCTTGGTCGATGCCTTTGGCGGCGGAAGGTCCGGCTTTGGCGGCATGTCGATCGTCCTTGCCGCACTTGTGCTGATCGCAGGTTTGTCGTGCTTCATATTGACCAAACCAGCACCCGCGACAACTTACGACCGCGCCACCGCCGCGCCGCTGAAAGCACAATTCAGAACAATCCTGGTCAACCGACCATTCCTGGTCCTCTTGATCGTCAAATCGCTGATGCTGTTCGCATCCAATGCGCACAATGCCACAATGGCGTTCTTCACGACCTATATCCTCAAAGCCGGCAATACTGTGCTCGGCACCTTGGGGCTGGCGCACACCATCGGCTTATTCATCTCGCAACCGCTGTGGGTTTGGCTGTCGAAGCGACTTGGGAAGCGCACGACCTACATCATCGGTGCGTTGGGCTATGCCGCCATCAGCGTTCTTTGGATTGCGGTATGGGCCGTGATGGGCCCTGGTCAAGGCGCCGAGATCTACTATGCCGTCAGTTTCATCAATGGGGTGGCCGGCGGCGGCATCTTTCTTATGCCGAACGCAATGCTCCCCGACACCATTGCGCATGGTCGCCAAGCGAGCGGCCAGAATATCGAGGGCAGCTATGCGGCCATTTACGCCCTGATCGAGAAAGTGGCGCAGGCCGGCGCCGGGTTCATGATCGGCGCGGTGTTGTCGGCGTTCGGTTACATCCAGGCGACCAAGGGCGTAGCGGCGGAACAGCCGGAGAGCGCGCTCAGCGGCATCATCATCTGTTTCGTGGTCGTTCCGGCAATCGCGTTAGTGGTTTCAAGCGTGGCTGTGAAGCGCTATCGTCTCTGACGCCATGTCAGGGAGATCGTCATGCGTCTGAACATGCTCTCGATTGCCGCCACCGCGCTGTTGCTGATGAATGGGCCCGCTATCGGGCACGACGACCATGTCGGCTACGTCCCGCGAACGATCATGGAGAAGCCGGTTGTGCTTCGCGCAGGCGTCGGCAACGCCCATGAAGCCGTTTCGACCACGTCAAAAGACGCTCAGGCATTCTATGACCAGGGCCTCAATTACCTCCATTCCTACGTCTGGATTGAAGCAGCGCGGTCATTTCATCAGTCCCTCCGGCACGATTCCACGCTGGCGATGGCCTGGGTCGGCCTGAGTCGGGCCTTTTCTGGCGTCGACGATCAGAAGGCCGCCCAAGAGGCTCTCGACAAGGCGAAGGCGCTCGAGGCCGCGCCGTGGGAGAAGACACGCATCAAACTGCGTCAGCTTCAACTTGACGCCATGGCCGAACCCAAGAACGTCGAGAAGTTCGGGGCATATAAGAACGCCATCGATGCCGCTCTTGGCAAGCGGATGGACGATGCCGAGCTGTGGCTGATCCGCGGCAACGCCGAGGAACCCTTCCCGGCTGGCCGCGGCCAACGGGGCGGCGGGGGATCGATCGCATTCTACAAGCAAGCGCTCACCATCAAGCCCAGCCACTCCGCGGCGCACCACTACCTGGTCCACTCTTACGAAACGATTGGGCAAATCAAGCCGGCGCTTGAGTCCTGCGACATTTATGCCAACGCCGCTTTTAGCGTTGCTCACGCGTGGCACATGTGGGGTCACGATCTGAGGCGCGACGCTCAGATCGAAAAGGCAATCGAAGTCTTCTCGAAAGCGAACCAGATCGAACGCGACTATTACAAGTCCGAAGGCATCGATGCCATGTACGATTGGCATCATGCGCACAATCTCGATCTGCTCGCAGGAAGCTATCAATACATGGGCAAGATCAATAAAGCTACCGAGTTGTATCAACAGATCTTC
>VGEM01000196.1 GCA_016869315.1 Alphaproteobacteria bacterium
CGAACAGCAATTGCACATCGCGGGCGCGGACTTCACGGCCGTTCACCTTATAGAGCGAGCCTTTTTCGCGCTCGATCCGGCGGGTGACGTCAAGCTCGTCGGACTCGTTGAATTGAGCCGTCGCGCGCCGCGTCGAATTGTCGAGGTGCAGCGAGACTTCGGCAATATTGCGCGCGGGCCGATCGCGCGTGCCGCCGAAAATCACCTCGTCCATGTCGCCGCCGCGCATCTGCTTGGCCGAGGTCTCGCCCATCACCCAGCGCAGTGCTTCGACCAGATTGGACTTGCCGCAACCGTTTGGCCCCACCACGCCGGTCAAACCAGGCTCGATCACCATCTCGGTGGCATCGACAAAAGACTTGAATCCGCTCAGACGCAGCTTTGTAAACTTTACCAACGACCCCTCGCTTGCTTTATGCGGCGCCGGTCTTGGTGCCGGTCGCCGCCGCCAAAGACAGTCAGATCTCAATCCTTCTCGTCGAGTTTCTTGTCGATCAATTTGGCCATGAACTCATAACCGCGATCGCCGTCGATCTTCTCATCTTCGACGAAGAAGGTCGGTGTCGATTGAACTTTGTAGAGCGAGCTCGCGTTGTTCTGCACATCGCGGATCTGGCCCAGGATGGCCTCGTTCTTGAGGCACGCGTCGACATCGGCCGACGACATGCCGGCCAACTGAGCGTAACCCTTGAGTGGCTCAAGCGGTGTCGCGGATCTGATCCAGACGTCCTGCTGCTTGAACATCATGTCGATCAACTTGCCGCCGCGATCGCCAGGCGCGCAGCGCGCCAGCGCCGCGCCCGCCATGGCGAGGCCATCGAGCGGAAAGTCACGGAACACGAATTTGATCTTGCCGGTGTCGATGTAGTTCTTTTTCAGCTCGACATAGGACGTTTGATAGAAATGGGCGCAATGCGAGCAGGTGAGCGAGGCATACTCGATCACCGTCACTTTGGCGTTTGGGTCGCCTTGGACGAACTCGCGATATTGCGGACCAGTCGCCACAGGCGCGGGAGCGGGGGCCGCCGCGGGCGCAGCGGTACCCGTTGCCGGTTGCTGGGCGATTGCTTGCTGTGCCAGTGCGGCGGCCACAAGGGCGGCGCCGAGGCAGGCGATGAAAGCTCCGATTCGTGTCATGCGTATCCCCATGGGTTTGTTTTAGCTCGATATTTGGTCTTGTACCCACAAGATTGTGGGGTTCCATAGCAACATCCCTACCATTTGTGGAGGTGCTTTGGCCGACCGATGGCAGATTCTAGGTAAATTCGTGGCCTTGTCCTACGGCAATCTCATACTCAATTACTAGTTGATGAGAGTAAAAACACATTGCTTATCGATTCGAATTAGAATTATCTGCTGAAATCCATCAACTCGGGGAAGGGTCTCATGGCGCCATATGTCACACTGTCTTGGATCACGGCCGGAGTCGCGGGCCTAATGTTGTCAGGCGCGCCGGCAATGGCGCAGACGCCGATCGGCAAAGCGGGACCGAAGGACGCGACGCACAGCGGCAAGCTGAATCCGAACGATCCCAACGACGCCATCCGCATCGAGCAGAAACTCAACTGCTCGCTCAAGCAAGGCGAGGTCATCGTCTACTGGTGGCAGGGCGGCGCCATGAGCCGCGTTCCCGGCGAGCAGGACAAGCACCTGTTCGACGTCGAGGGCATGAACATCCGCCAGTGTGCCAATTACCAGGACGACAAGCGCGGCTATGGCTTCCGCTCGGTGTCGCGCGAGATCCTGCTGTTCAAGGACCCCAAGACCGGCGAAATCCTGCGCAAGTGGCAGAACCCCTGGACGGGCGAAGAGGTCGAGGTGATTCACGTCGCTAACGACCCCGTCAACATGCGGGGCCCGATGTACGCGCTTTCGGCCGACGGTAAGCCGCACAAGGCCGATCTCACCGTTGTCGGCAACCGCGTATTCACCGGCGGCGAGGCGCCGCTTTATTACAAGAACCCGATGGCCGGCGATTACCAGGACTACGTCGGCAACATGTACCACGCCATGGAGGCGCTGAATTCCTACACCTATGCCGACGACCTGATGGACGCCTCCAAAGCCAAGCTGAAAAATTACACGCTGTCGTGGGCCCGGTTCTCCGAGTGGCTGCCGTGGATGAAGATGGGCGGCCGCACCGGCATGATGATCTTCACCACCGTCGGCGGCCGTGTCGACGGCTATGCCGGCCTGCCCGAAGGCTTACGCAAGGAGATCGAGGCCAACTATCCGGTCTACAAGGAGCCGCCGCCGCTCGACGACGCCCGGCCCAACGAGACCAGCTGGACCTACATCAAGAAAATCATCGATGGCCGGCGCGCCCAGGGCGGCGCCTCCGGCGCCAAGGCCGGGGAGTAACCGCCATGATCCGCACCCTGATCGCTTCCGTCGCAACGCTCGTTTGCCTTTCTGTATCCGGCGCGGCTCTCGCGCAGGCGCAGTTCGATATCAACAATCCGGACGACTTGTTCCTGATGAACCGCAAGCAGACCTGCACCCTGAAGGAAGGCACGCCGGTTCTGCATTGGTGGACCGGCAAGATGTACGGCCGCCGCGCCGGCGAGAAGGACCGGCATCTGTTCAACGTCCAGGGCATGAACGTCCGGCAGTGCAAATTCTTCGACGATCCCAAGCGCGGCCCCGGCTACCGCTCGGTGTCGCGCGAGATCATGCTGCACCTGGATCCGGTCACCAACGCCATGCTGAAGACCTGGAAAAATCCGTGGACCGGTGAGGAGGTCGAGGTGATGAACGTCGCCAACGATCCGGTCAGCATGCGCGCGCCGACCTACGCCCGCGACGAGAACGGCAAGCCGGTCGCCGCTTTCCGGTACATCCGCCACGGCGATTACTTCCTGTCGGGCGGCGGCGCAGCGCGGCTGTTCTACAAGAACGTGCTGGCCGGCGAGTACCAGGAGTACGTCGGCGGCGACTATCATGCGATGGAGTTCGGCACCGGGGCCATCAACGCCGCGCAAATGCTGAGCCGCACCGCCGAGATCACCGATTCGGTGCTGTCGTGGGGCCGCGTCTCGAAGTGGTTGCCGTGGATGAAGATGGGCGACAAGGACGGCGTCGTCGTCTATCACACCGCCGGGATCCGGGCGGTGAAGGGTTACTCGGAAATTCCGGAGCCGATGGCGAGCGAGCTGAAAACCACCTACGCGGTCTATCAGGCGCCGCCGCCGGTCGACGATGCGCGTATTAACGAGACGACCTGGACGGTGTTCAAGAGTCTGGTCGACGGCAAGAGAGCGGCCGCCGAAAAGAAATAGGACAATTCCAGCAGTGCTTTCGAGCGGGAATTTTCTCTCAAGGCACGCTTTATCAGAATAATGTTCTGCCGGTTGTGGTCGGGAAACCACAGCCGAGCGGAACCATGGAATTGGTAGGCCACGAGAGTGGCACAGGCTTGTCATCCGCCCGCGCCCAGGCGATACCCAGTGTAACAATCTGTAACCATGAGGATTTGCCATGACCCGTCGCTTCATCCTTGGTCTGTCGACCGTCATTGCCGGGCTCCCGGCTGTCGGCGGTGTTCCCGCGGCTCAGGCGCAACAGAGCGCCCAGGCGCCGGCGGCTCTGGAAGAGATCGTGGTCACGGCGCGTAAGCGCGAAGAATCGCTGACCGAAGTTCCGCTGTCGATCTCGGCGTTCTCGGAGGGCTTCCTCGAGCAGAAGGGCATCGACAGCATCGTCGACCTCGCCAACCAGACGCCAGGCTTCTCATTCCGTTCGGGCTTCGGCCGCGTCGGATCGGGCCAGGGTGGGAGCGCATCGAGCCGTCCAGCGATCCGAGGCCAGTCAAATATTCTCGGCGTGCCAAACGCGGGCTTTTTCGTCGATGGCGTTTATGTTTCGGGCAATATTGCGAGCTATCAGCTCGACAACGTCGAGCGGATCGAGGTGATCCGCGGGCCGCAGGCCGCGCTGTTCGGCCGCGGCACCTTTGCGGGCGCCGTCAATTTCATCACCCGTAAGCCCGGCGACGAGATCGGCGGCAAGATCGAAGTCCAGGCCGGCCAGTACGACCGCTGGGAGGCGAACGGCTACGTCAGCGGCCCGTTGGTCGCCGACCGCGTCGGCTTCGAGGTCAATGCCCGCTATTACGAGTTCGGCGGCGACTGGTTCAACCGCGCCGTTGGCGAACGCAACGGCGGCGACGAAAGCTCGCGCAACATCGGCGGCAAGCTGTATTTCACGCCGAGCGACAACTTCACCCTCGAGGTCAACGGCGGTTACTCGAAAGATCTCGACGGGTACTTCGCCGGCGGCTACTCGGGCATCAACTGCCAGCTGCCGACGATCGTCGCGACCGTGCCGTTCCCGCGGTCGTCCAACCGCCGCACCGGCTATTTCTGCGGCGAGGTCGAGACCCAGCGGACATGGTACGGGCGCACCGACGTCCTCGAGGCATTCAATGCCGACGGCGTCGACCGCCGGTCCTATCGCGGCAGCGCCAAGGCGACCTACGATGTCAACGAGTGGACGCTCACCGGCATCGCCGCCTACAACAAGTACAGCAACGAGAATTCCTTCGACAGCTCCTTCAGCCAGTCCGAGGTCTCGCTCCGTCCGACCGGCTTTTCGACCGGCCAGGATCGCCGCCGCGATTGGTCAGTCGAGGCGCGGATCGAAAGCCCGGTCGATCGGACCGTGCACGGCCTCGCCGGCGTCTACTACTACCGCGAAGACGACGGTTCCGGTAACCAAGGCGCGTTCACGCTCGGCGCGGGCCAAATTCCGATCCGGGGGACGGTCGACGACCGTGGTATCGTGCCTTACGGCCAGGCGGCCCCCATGCTGCCGGCGGTGCCGGCGGGCGTCATCCGTCTGTTACGCACGGCGACCCAGAACGACAGCGCGGTGCGCAACTGGTCGGTCTTCGGCCTGCTCGAATTCGAAATCAACGAAGACATAAGACTGACGGCGGAAGGGCGATATCAATCCGACCGGATTACGTCGGACCAGGCGGTTGCCAACCCGAACAACGTGCTGCTGAACGCGACCTTCAAGAAGTTCCTGCCGCGCGCCACAGCGAGTTATGCCTTGAACGAGGACTGGAACGTTTACGCCAACGTCGCCAAGGGCAACAAACCCGGCGGCTTCAACGGCCTGCCGGTCGATGCCGACGCGGCATCGATCGCCGCATTGCGCGCCAACAACCAGACTTTCAAGGAAGAATCGGCCTGGACCTACGAACTCGGCGTCAAGGGCAACACCGAGGATCGCACGCTCGGCTTCAACGGCTCGGGCTACTGGATCGATTGGACCGACCAGCAGCTGACCAAATCGGAAATCTACATTCGCCAGAATGGCACCGCGAATACGGCGGCGCTGATTCAGAATGCCGGCGAATCGCGCGTGCGAGGCCTCGAGCTTGAGGTCAACGCGCGGCCGACCGACGAGTTCGATGTCCGCGTCGCCTGGGCCTATGTCGACGCCAAGATTCGTAACTTCCTCGACGACGAGCAGGAGGACCTCTACGACACCGATGGACGTGTCGGGGCGCTCAATACCGGTAACGACCCGACTGGCCAGGCCCGCGGCCAGCGATTGCCACAGGTGCCGGCGCATCAGTTGATCGTCGGCGCTGGTTATACGCGGCCGATCCAGGGTGACTGGGAGGGTTTCCTTCGTGGCGACATGACGTACGAAGGCAAGCGTTTTTCACAAGTCGACAATCTGGCTCACACGGGTGATTCGTACATCGCGAATTTCAGGGTCGGCGCGCAAACCGAAGACTTGACCCTGACATTCTTCGTCAACAACGCCTTCGACGATCGCACGCCGACGGTGCTGACCCGGCTGCGCGACTTCGCCCGCTTGCTGCAGATTCCGAACCGCCTGAATCCGGCGCTGACCCAGACCACGTTCTTCCGCGACATCCAGGTCGGCTACCCGCGCAAGCGCGCCTGGGGCCTCAGCGCGAATTACAAATTCTGAGTAACAACCACAGCTAAAACAAAAAGCCCGGCTCTTCACGAGCCGGGCTTTTTTCGTGGCGGCTGGTCGCCGACGTCTATTCCTTGCCTACGGCTTCACGCTTGTCTTTGAGACTGCGGCCGGGCGCTTGCTCGATCAGCCGCTTCAAGCCTTCGTCGGTCAGCGGCGTGATGGCGCCGATCGGGCATCGATCCGGCGCGCCACCGCCTTCCTGAACCAGGATCGAATCGCCGCCAAAACCGCACAGTTGCGAGTCGTTCGACGTAAATCCGATCTGATGGGCAAATCGAAGACCGCGGCACGGCCGTTCGAGTTGAAGGTGGTAAGGGTGTTTGCGGGTCGGGGCCCAGACGATCAAATTATGGGCGTTCAGGGCGCGCCAGTCATAGAGCGTGCGAAACTGTATGCATTTCAGCGTCGTTTCCGGCAGCTTGTCCGGAAACTGCTCAAGGACGTAGCCAGGATCATTGGCGGTCTTTGCCGGTTCTTCCTGTGCATGCAGTGTCGCCGGCGCAAAAGCGAGCACCGCAAGTGCGGCAAGTCGTGCCGCCCGAACCGTTTCAAAAACACCCAGAGCCATGATCCTACGTGTCGACCCGGATTATGGAAAAACTAGGGCAGGCGTTGCCCATGTCCAATCTGCCTGTTGCCAAAACGCAACAGACTCCCGGCTCAGAAGGTATAAACCGCGAACATGGCCGCGCTGAATTGATTGGCGGATCCCCGGGTCGAGACGAGAGGGCTCTTCTTGATCTCGCCCAACAGCCGCGAGTACCCCGCATTGCCGACAATCGCCCAAGACCGGGTTAGACGGTATTCGCCGCCGATGGTCATGGTCACGTCTTTGAAACCGCCGCCCGGCGTGTAGACGGCGAGGCCCGAGAGTGTCGCCTGATCCGTCGTAACGCCAAAGTAAGCGCGCGTATAGCGCTTGCTCGCCCACGTCGTCGACAACCGGGCGCCATAGGCGGCGTTTTCCGAGCGATACAGGGCGAGGCTGAGGTCGA
>VGEM01000197.1 GCA_016869315.1 Alphaproteobacteria bacterium
TGCATGCAACGGGCCGGGACGCTGCGGTACTTGGGGCCTTCGCGCCCCGGCCCGTTGCACAACACAAACAGCAGCCAGGGGCCGTGCTCTCAACTTAAAAACTGGTCCGAAGAATCAGGGCAGGTCAATTGCCCGAATCACCCTGGTTCATGATCGAAAGGTTGCCGACAAATGCAACCTTTTTGGCGCGAGCGTAAGCTAGCATTACCAGGTGAACTTGATTGCCCCCATGACCGTCGTATGATCGGCCCTCAACCCGCCCGCACACTGCGAGTTTCGCTTCCAAATCAGGGTGCGTATCATGGGTGATAAGCCACAAGGGGGAACGCCATGAAACTCTTCGCTGCGCTCATCTTCGCTCTATCGATCATCATGAAAGGCCCACCGCTGGCGGCCGCCGACTTTGGTCCGGTCCCGCAAAAGGAGATCGAGGCCATCCTTCATGATATGGCCTCGCGCTGGGATAACGATACCTGGGAAACCATTCCAAACGATCTGTGGGATCTCAACGAGCCGAACCCGATGTATCTGGCCGAGGAACAGAAGGGCTGGCTGATGGGTTGGGATCAGGTGAAGGAATACTTCAACCCCCAGCGCGGCTTCATGGAGGCGTCGAGCTATCAGGCGTCCGACATCAAGGTGCGTCTGATCGCAAGCGATCTTGCCGTCGCCACCTGGTCGATCTATTGGCAGATGAAGGGCCGGCGCATGGAGCCGATCGGCGAGCGACTGCGCGCCAACGCAATCTTCCGCAAGACCGACAAGGGTTGGCGTTTCATTCACTACGGCGAAGCGCCAAAGTCGCCGTCGGTTTATATCGGCGACCTCTATGCCGCCCAGGCGTCCGAGGAATTCAAGGCCAAGGTGGCCGCGCGCGAAAAGGCCCGCGCCGAGAAAGAAGGAAAGGCGTCGCAGTAAGATTCGATGTCGCCGCACCCGGTATACCCATCGCTTTTCTCGCCGTTCAAACTCGGACCGTTCACCCTCAAGAACCGCATCGTCCATGCGTCGATGTCGACGCGATACGTCGAGAATGGAGAGGTGCCGGACGACATCATCACCTACCACGCCAGCCGTGCCGAAGGCGGGGCGGCAATTTCAGTGACCGAGCCGATGAACTTGCATCGGCGCCAGAACAATCCAAAACGTGTGTCGGTCACCCGCAAGGAAAATGCCGACGGCCTCAGACGGTGGGCGGCGGCGCTCGCCCGGCATGGCAGCCTTTTGATCGCGCAGATTCAAGACTCGGGCCGTGGCCGGCACGAGGTCGGGCGCAACGCGGCTGCGATTGGCGCCTCGCCCCTGCCCGACGATATCAGCTGGACGATTCCCCACGAGCTGTCGACCGACGAAGTCAGGGTCTTGATCGACGATTGGGCCAAGTCCGCGAAAATCTTGAAGGAAGCGGGCTTCGCCGGTGTCGAGATTTCGGCCGGGCACGGCCACATCTTCCACCAGTTCTTCTCGGCGTGGTCTAATCGCCGCTCGGATGCGTATGGCGGCGATACCAGTGGTCGCTGCCGGTTCGTGACCGACATCATCGCCGCCGTGCGCGCGATGTGTGGCAAGGGTTTCCTGATCGGCATCAAGTTACCCGGCGAGGACGGCGTACCGCACAGCATCGGCATGCCGGAATCGGCCGAGATCACCCGCGTCATCGCCGCCACCAAGGAGATCGACTACCTCACCTATTGCTGGGGCTCGCACGCGGACTCGCTTTATCAGCATCTGCCTGACATGCATGGCATTCGGGCGCCCTACGTCGAGAAAATTCGCGAGCTGGCAAACAACGCGCCAGGAGTTCCCGTCGGTGCGCTCGGCCTGATTACCGATCCGAACGAAGGCGAGCGTTACGTTCGCGAAGGGTTAGCCGATCTGGTGATGCTCGGCCGACCGATGGTGACCGATCCTGCCTGGGGCAAAAAGGCCTACGAGGGCCGCGAGCGGCAAATCAGGTACTGCGTGTCGTGCAATACGTGCTGGCACATCATCATCGATGGCGGGCGGATCCAGTGCGACAACAACCCGCGCGTCGGCGCCAAGAACGAAGCTGACTGGTGGCCGAAGCCCGCGCCGAAGAAAAAGAAGGTCGTGGTGGTTGGCTCGGGAATTGCTGGCATGGAAGCGGCCTGGGTCGCCGCGGCGCGAGGACACGATGTGACGGTGCTCGCCAAGTCGGGCGAAGTGGGCGGCAAGACGCGGCTGCACGCAGCCCTGCCCGGCGGTGAAAACCTCTCCAGCATCTACGATTTTCAGTTTCAGACATCGCAGCGTTTTGGCGTGAAGTTCGAGTACGGTCTCGATGCCGGTCTTGATGACGTCCTGGCGATCAAGCCCGACGCCGTTGTCCTCGCAACCGGCTCGGAAATGAGCGTGCCGAGTTGGGTTCCGGCGGAATACGCCGAAGCGGGCTTCGTGCAAGACATCCGCACTTTGGCACAGGAATTTCTGCGCCGGCCGCAACACCAGGACGGCACGGCCGTGGTCTATGACCATGACGCCACGGCTATGACGTATGCCGCGGCCGAAATGCTGCGCAAGCGATTCGACAACGTCGTCATCCTTACGCCGCGCGAGCGTATCGCCAGTGATGAGTCACTGATCAATCGCCAGAGCATCTACGATCGGCTGCCCCGCCTCGGCGTCAGAATCATGACGACTATGGAGCCACGTCCGCTCGATCGCCTCGAAGAGGCCGAGGTGGTGATTCAGAACATCAAGAGCGGCGAAATGTCGACGCTAACTGGCGTGAGTCTCTTGACCTATTCCACATCGCGGATTCCGAACGACAAGCTGGAAAGACCTCTGCGCGCCGCCGGCATTCCCGTTCATTTGGTCGGCGATTGTTACGCGCCGCGATTTGTGGTCAACGCAACGGCCGAGGGCCATCGCGTCGGCAATCTCATTTGACGCCAACATCCGACACCTCGCGCCGAACGGCGCTCGCACTTTCTCTCGCCGCCTCGGCGGCGATTCATTCAACATCGGCAGCAAAGGTGGGACACATGCGCGTTTGGGAAATTGGCGACTACACCAAGATCAAGGAACCGGACGGCCTCGCGCTGCACATTGTCGAGCGACCAAACCCAAAGCCAGGACCCGGCGAAGTGGTGATGAAGGTGCGGGCGACCGGCATCAATGCCCGCGACCTCACCATCATGCGGGGCGGCATGGGCCCGAAGCCGCAGCCCGTCACGCGCGTGCCATTGAGCGACAACGCCGGCGACGTCCTTGCGGTGGGCCCTGGCGTCGACCGCGTCACCATGACGCACTATTGGCAATGGATCGACGGCAAATGGCACGGCGACATGGCGCTCAAGGACTATGCATCGAACATCGACGGATTCCTTGCCGAGCAGATCGTCGTGCCGGCGGAGCCTTTGATCAAGCTTCCCGATAGCATGAGCTACGAGGACGCAAGCACCTTGCAAAGCGCCGGTTTGACGTCGTGGAACGCAGTGATCTGCGCAGGCGGTGCCAAGCCGGGAGACGTGGTTTGTACGATCGGCACGGGAGGCGTATCGCTCTATGCCCTGGCGTGGGCCAAGATGGTGGGCGCGACAGCCATCATCACGTCGTCCAACGATGCGAAACTTGCACGAATGAGAGAGCTCGGCGCGGACATCACCATCAACTACCGCACCACGCCGAACTGGGCACAAGAGGTTCTCGCCAAGACCGGCGGTCGCGGTGCCGACATCGTGCTTAACAATGTCGGCGTTCAGGAAATGGAACAGTGCCTGACGGCCTGCGCCTCAAACGGCAAGGTGATGTATATCGGCGCCAATCCTGTCAATCGTTCGCGCACGATCGAAACACCGGCGGGCTTGACGCGTTTTCCCAATCTGATCATGAAGGACCTGACCATCAAAGGCATCGTCGTCGGCAGCCGGCGTATGTTCGAGGACCTGATCGCCGCGATGACGGCGCACAAGGTCAAAGCCGTGATCGACAAGGTGTTCCCCTTCGAGCAGGCGCGCGAAGCCGTCGCTTACATGGAAAGCGCCGATCGACTCGGCAAAGTCGTGATCAAGGTGCAGTAGACTTGTAAAGTGTCTGACACTCAAGGAGCCTTAAGTTCCAGACACTTTAGACACTAGAACGGCTTCACTACGCCGAGGAACCCCATTGCCGCCACCAACGCCCAGATGGTGAGCACGGGCGGCTCGACCTTTTTGCGCGCCGCGCGAAGCTTGGCTTCGCCCTCGACCTGCTGCTCACCCCCGGCACGGATCATGGCGTAGTAAGGCGTCAGGTCGACGATCGACTTTCGAATCCAGATCCCCGTGAAGAGGATCAGACCGTATAGCGTGATCTTGGCCGCGAGCCATTGCTCCTCGATCGCGCCGCCGCCAAATAAATTGTAGAGCCCGTAGAACAAGATCGTCGTGCCGACGACATATCTGACGTTGAGGTCATGCTTCATCAACGCTTTGATGGTCGGGTCTTTGCGACGGTTGTGGATCTCCCACACCATCCACAGCCATCCGGCGCTAAAAATCCAGATGAATGCGATGAACCAACCTGGCAGCGGCGAGCCCCAGCTGGACGCGAGCGTGAATCCAACCGGCACCATCAGCACATTGCAGGTGCGCGGCGCCATATCGACCAGCACGCCGATCTCGCGGGCACGAATCCGTTCGTCGATCGAGAGATCGGATCTCTGCATGTATTTGCCGGCAATCCAAACGCCAAGATCGCCGCCCAACCAGTAGACGAAGATCAAAACGTGCACGAATTTGATGATCAGAAATAGGGATGGATCGAGTTCCACGAACGCCCCCGTGTTTTGCAATACCCCAGCCGGATCATACTGGTGAGTTTTCTGGCCGCCATCTTTTTGTCACCTCGTCGATTCGCGCATCTGCTTGGTGGTTTCATATGCATGTTTCGAAGACGCCAGAATTTCCTCGTGGAATTGCGGATTCGGAGCCTGTTGCGCGGGCTCGGCCGGCTGCTTAACGTCGCTGGCCGACAACACGATAACCTGGGGGAAAGCACCGTGGCGCGACCACATGTCGAGTTCGTTCATGCGCCATCGCAACCGCGCCGATCGATGATCGAAGACGGCCTGACGCCGGGCATTTCGGCCGCGGCGTTGAGTCGCGACGCCGCCGACGGTTCTGTGACGTATATCGCGGACGTCAAGCCGCAGTGGGTCCGGCGCGAGTCTGGGTATTTCGACTCCGCCGTCGAGATTCTAATGCTGGGCGGCAGTCTCAAGATTGGCTCGGAGACCCTGTTCCGCGGCTGTTACGCGTTTCTGCCTGGCGGCGTTCTTCATGGACCGATGGAATCCGACACCGGCGCCGAGTTTTTTCTGATGTTTCACGGCGAACCGACATTCAAAGTCGCCAAAGCCGACAAACAGCGCGCCAAGAGCAATCACGCCATTCGAAATCACGACATCCTGCGCGCCCCGTGGGATGTCTCGCGCGCCTATGAGGGCCGCCCCAAGGACGAAATTCCCGAAGGTCTCAAGGTCAAGTACATCCGCACCGACCCGGACACCGGCGCATATTCGTTGATGTGCTACCAGCAACCGCTGTGGCGCGATCGCAAGCTGGAAGTTCACGACACCTGGGAGGAGCTGATCCTGCTCGAAGGCGATTACCAGATGGGTCTCGCCGGCATGGTGACCGGCGGCACGTACATTTTCCGTCAGGGCCATATTCCGCACGGGCCGCAGGCAACGCGTTATGGTTCGGTGTGGTTCGGCCGCGGCGAGAAAGAAATCAATTTCGACTATCAAGAGGTCGACTGGGCCGATCAGATGATCGAGAAGTACATGAAGAGCGACAATGTGGTCGGCCAGTCCGCCAACGCGCAACCGTGGGGCTCGTGGCGCGGATGAACGACATGGGGCCAAATGCGAATGGCTTCACCCGGCCATTCACGCCACAGGGAAATGCGTCGATCATTCCGCCGTTTCCATGGCGTTTTGCCGGCGACCTGTACGTCGTTCACTTCAAGGCCGACCCGAAGGCGCTCAGCGCCCTCATCCCTGAGCCATTGGGGCCTTCCGATAAGCCGGGTGAAGCGTTTCTATGGAGCACGCACTTCTCGGTCTATCCCGACGAGAATGGCGCCGAGAAAACCTGGAACCCGTATCGCAGCCAGTACAATGTCTGCGTCATTGGCGTGCCCTGCTGCTTCCAAGGCAAGCAACGCGTGATCTCGGCCTTTCAATGGTGCGACAAGGACTGGCTGGTGGTCTTGAGCTGGTTTATCGGCGCGGCCTCGAAGGGGGCCGAGATCGTCGAAAGCATGACGCACCCGTTGATGTCCGCATCCGGCTCGCCCCAGACGGGCGGTCTCGGCACTTGGATCAATCGCACCGTCTGCCGCAACGGCGAGAACATTGTGTCGTTTTCTATTGAACCCAGCCGCGTCACGACGATCGATGAGTTGTCGTTCTTTACCGGCCGACTGCCGCTGCTGAGCATGCGCCACGTGCCCGACTTGCACGTCCCGCCCCGCGGCAAACCGGACCTGCACGACATCTGCGAACAATTGATGAGCGACAACAAGTTCGGCGAGATCAAAACGGGCAAAGCCTCAATCACGTTTGGCGCGTCGACCAACGAAGACTTGTTGCCGATCCAGCCGACAGAGGTACTCGGCGGCTACATCCTGCCGATGGGTTTCAAGCTGCGCGGCATCCGCGTCGTCCACGATTACTTGAACACGATGACTTGAAGAAGTGAGGATTCATGCCTTTTGCGACCCGAAGCGACGGAATCAAGCTGTGGTACGAGATCAAGGGCAAAGGCGATCCGCTGGTCCTGATCGGCGGCTTCGCCCTGCTGCACAATCAGTTCGAATTCTGCGAAGAGATGCTGCTCAAGGCCGGGTTCCAGTTGATCCATTGGAACCAGGAAGGCGCCGGGCTGTCCGACTGGTCCATGGCCAAGCCCTACACCATTGAAGGCTGGGTCGACGAT
>VGEM01000198.1 GCA_016869315.1 Alphaproteobacteria bacterium
TGTCTACGGGGTGGCGGTTGCCGGTATCCTCGCTGTTGCCGGCGGCGCGATCGCGTCGGAATTCTCAAACGATCCCGCTCTGCTCTCGATCGCCACGACTTATCTGTGGATCGTGCCGATCAGTTACGGGTTCATGGGGATGGTCAACATTTCGTCAGGTTGCCTCAACTCGCTGGCGAAGCCGATGCCGGCCATGGCGATCGGGCTTTCGAAGTCCGTGTTTGTGCAGCTTCCCTGCGCCTATGCCGGCGCCGCCCTCTGGGGAATTAACGGCGTATTTGCCGGCATGGCGGCCTCGACAGTGCTTGTCGCAGGTCTGGCGTATGTCTTGGCGAAAAGGGCCTCGGCGCAAGACATCGCACCGACGAAACCTCAACTTAGGCCGATCACTTCGCCCTGACCCCGCGCCACCGCAACAATTCCCGACAGGCCGGGTTTGAACTCGCTGATCAGAAATTCTTCGCGGGCGGTCGGGCCGCCGGCGCTCGGGCTTGGGAACCGCTGATACCAGGCGTTGAGTTTCACCGTCAGGCCCCAGAGCACGCCGCCGACGGTGGTCTGCGCGCCTTCGACCACGTCCTTGACGTGCTTGAACTTGGCGGCGGACATATCGTCCCACATGTCGCGCGAGCGGACCGCGAAGTCCTGAAACATCCGGCGTAGCACCGTCATAAATCCGGCGACGGTCTTTTCGGGGCGTTCGATCTCGGCCATTAGCTGCGGATTCGAATTGACCTTGGAATATGTTTTCATTTCCTTGAGCCCGGCATGGAAGATGTCGAGCAGCGGGGCGAGGCCGTCAAGGCAATGATGGTAGTAGGACAGGGCGAGAAAAATATCGCCGTAGTCTTCGATGAACTTGGGGATGTAGTCGAGCGGGATGCTGAGGCGATCGGCCATCTGGCGTAGTTTCGCGAGCGCTTTCTTCGGGTCCGGATCCCGAAAGAGCGTCACCAGATCGTCGAAACGTTGCACGTGGCAATCCGCATCGCCGTAGACCTGGTGGATCAGCGGTCTGGTGAAGCGGGTCATGTAATTGGTCAAAGACCGTTGCATGTTCTCCGACAGGCGCAATGACTTGCACGCGTTCACCTCGATCCCGAGCCCGCGAAGCGACCGCCGCAGGCTATAGACGTCGTAGGACGGCAACGGGGCCCAGTTTCAAAATCATCCTCATATCGGGGTCGTTCAGCGGATCGCGAATGCCGTAGAACTCGGGAAGGCGTTCGATCGGTACCTGGCCGCTGCCGGTTTCGCGCGTGGCGTAGACTTCGAGCACGCCGGCGAGGCGACTGTTCTTGATCAGCCGCGCGCGGCCGATCTTTTCGTTTCGGAATGGCAGCACGCGGAGCGGGAGGATTTGCAGCGCATCCATGTCGCGGCTGTCGTCGGTGGTTTCCGCGACAGGTTCCTTGATGGCGTATCCGACGGCATTCACAGGGGCACGTTGCTTGCTGACAGGTTCGACGCCGCTAAAAGATATCGAGTCGAAACTATAAGGGCAAGGCAGAAATTGTGTTTAGTTCCAGCGAGTTAAAGGTTTGCGCTAGGCGCCGCCTTCGCCGGCGGAGTTGAGAGCTTCTTCAAGTTCGAAGAATGACGGCTGCACCTTCGACGGCACTTGGCCGCGGCCGATCTCGACCGACACCTGGGGCGCGTTGCCGTTCAAGTGCGCAACCAGAATGTCGCGGATGATCAGGTAAAATTGATGCTCCTCGTTCAACACCTGCTTGAGGCGGTTCGAGAACGGACCGACCAGGAGGTAGGCGAGGAACACGCCCAAGAAGGTTCCGACCAGCGCGCTGCCGATCATGCCGCCCAAGACTTCAGGCGGTTCGGTCACCGAGGCCATGGTGTTGATGACGCCGAGCACCGCGGCGACAATGCCGATCGCGGGCAATCCGTCCGCCATGGTCTGCAGGGCATGTTGCGGTTCGAGCGCTTCATGATGATGCTTCTCGAGCTGAGCCTCCATCGCGTCAAACACCTGATGGGCGTCGTCCAGGTTCATCGACAGCATGCGGAGCGTGTCGCAAATGAAATCGATGGCAAAATGGTCAGCCAGAATCTTGGGGTATTTCTGAAAGATGTTGCTCTCTTCGGGCTTCTCGATATGGGCCTCGATCACCAGAATGCCCTTCGACTTGATCATTTTGGTGATGGTGAACAGCAGGCAGAGCATGTGCTTGAAGTCCTGCTCGCTCCACTTTGGACCCTTGAAGACCTTGCCGAGGCCGCCCCCGACACCCTTGATGACTTCGATACTGTTGCCGGTGATCAACGCGCCGCAGGCGCCACCGAAGATGACCATCATTTCGGTCGGGAGCGCCGCGAGGATCACGCTCATTTGACCGCCGTGAAGCAAGTACCCGCCGAAGACCATCACGAAGACGATGACAAGACCGATAATTGGTATCATGACAAGGATCCGCTGTTGTTTCGTCGCAGGCAGCATTCGCCAGCGCGTGCTTGGCGAGACGCGAGAGCATATCACATAAGGCTAGGAACGACCTTAACAAAACGCCCTGGGTAGCCATGTCGCAACCGCGTGTTAAATCGCAAATCCGTGTCCAGGCGTGGCTTCGCCAGGCGGCCGGGGCCGGCCTGATGGCGGCCGTCGTCCGGAAGGGCGACGACGACGCCGGTGCGATCATTCTCAAGATCAATCGCTTTGCCGCGGGATGCGATGTCTGCGTCGGCGTCACCGGCGACGACGGCACGCCGGCATGGCTTCGCGCCCTTGGCGACGGCGCGGCGCCGGAGCGCGAAGCCGACGCCTACATTCACCGTCAGATCGGTTACGACAGCGACGTGTGGGTGGTGGAAATCGAGGACCCCAAAGGCCTATTCACTTTGCCCGAGCCGGTCATTCGCGGCCAGAAATAGGCCTTTTCTGCGGGTGGACTTGCACGCGCGCGCGGAAGTAAAGTCCGCTCAACCGCGATTAGATAGGGTCAGTGCGACATGGGGTCCAATACCGGCGAACTCTGGAACGAAGAAAAGATTCAGCGACTGAAAAAGCTGTGGGCAGAGGGGCTCACCACCGGCGAAATCGGCAAGCGGATCGGTGTGTCGAAGAACGCCGTCGTCGGCAAGGCGCATCGCCTTGGCTTGAAGGGCCGGCCCTCTCCGATCAAGCGGCCGGAGCGGGCCGCGCCGGTCAAGAAAGAACCGGTCAAGATTTTCACGCTGACCGACCTTTCGGCCCAGACCTGCCGCTGGCCGATCGGTGATCCTAAGCACGAGGACTTCAGATTCTGCGGGCGCCCGGTCATTATCGGGAAGCCATATTGCGGTGAACATTGCGCCGCAGCCTATGTCGGCGCCAACAAGCCCCGAAGCGAAGAAGCCGCGTAAAACCTATATTTTGACGCGATATTTCGGCGGTTGGCCTGCCAGGACGGCAGCCAGATTATCAATCGCGAGCATCCCCATGGCGAAACGGGTCTCCTCGGTCGCGCTGCCGAGATGGGGCATCAGGAACGTATTGGGAAGATCGCGATATCGCGGATCGAGCGCGGGTTCTCCTGTGTAAACGTCGAGGCCGGCCGCTGCGACATGACCTGACTGCAGTGCCGCGATCAACGCGTCGTCCACGACCAGCGCGCCGCGCGCGGCGTTGATGACCAACGCGCCCCGCGGCAACAGCGATATTCGGCGAGCGTCGAGCACATGCCGCGTCTCGGGCGTGAGCGGACAATTGAGCGAGAGAATGTGACACTGGGGCAGCATGTCCTCGAGCACCGCATGGAATCGCGCGCCAGCCGGCGCCTCGGGCGAGGGGCGCCGGCCGTGGTAGGCAATCGACATCCCGAAACTCAGGGCGCGGCGTGCGGTGGCGCCGCCAATCCGGCCGAGGCCGACAATTCCGAGCGTTTTGCCCTCAAGTTGAACACCAAGGAGCTGCGTGGGTCGCCAGCCGATCCAAGTCCCCGAGCGCAACAGCCGCTCGCCTTCCGACGCACGCCGCGCGGCGCCGAGGATCAGCAACATGGTCAGATCGGCGGTCGCCTCGGTGAGAACGCCTGGGGTGTTGGTAACAACAATGCCGCGACGTTCCGCCGCGGCGACATCGATGTGCTCGAACCCAACTGAAAACGTCGAGAGGACCTTGACCGACGACGGCAAGGCGGCGATGGCCGGCGCATCGACAACCTCGGCTGGCGACACGATGACGCCATCGGCGCCGGCGGCATGCGCGGCCAGCGCCGCGGGCGTATAGACGGTATCGTCATCGCCGAGGCGCGCCTCAAAATTTTCCCTCAGCCGATCCTCGCAGGCCTTGGGCAAGCGGCGGGTTACGGCAACGCGAAAGCGATCTGGCACTCTCGAACTCCATTTCGTCAAGCGCTGTGGTATCACTCGCCGCGATGCCACAAAAGGAGCGAGCGCGGTGATTTTTCTGTTCACCGATTTCGGGCGTGAGGGTCCGTATCTCGGTCAGGTCGAGGCCGTGATCGCGCGCCGTGCGCCGGCTCACCGAATCATTGAGCTGTGTTCGGATGTATCGGCCTTCGCGGCGCAATGGGCCGCGTATCTCCTGCCGGCCTATGCCAGCATCGCCAATACCGACGATATCGTCGTCGCCGTGATCGACCCCGGAGTCGGGTCGGACCGCGCCGGCGTTGTGCTCGAGGCGGATGGGCGGTGGTTCGTCGGCCCCGACAACGGCTTGCTGGCGCTCGTTGCGCGACGTGCCACCCGGGCCGCAGCTTGGCGAGTGCCGCCGCCTCCACCCGATATCGCCGCGACCTTCCATGGCCGCGATGTTTTTGCGCCGATGGCCGCCGAGATCGCGAATCACGGCGGCGACGCCTTGTCGCGGGTTGGCGCCATCGGCATCCCGGCGACAACGCTCGATCGGCCGGATTGGCCCGACGATCTTGGCGTCATCGTTTATGTCGATCGTTTCGGCAATGCGATGACCGGATTACGAGGAACGGCAATCCCTGGGGGCTCGATTTTGACGATCGGCGGGCATCGTGCTGCTCAGGCCCGCACTTTCAATGACGTCCCGGTCGGAGACCTCTTCTGGTACGTCAATTCAAATGGCCTTGTCGAAGTCGCCGTCAATTGTGGCCGCGCATCTGATCTTGCCGGAGTCAAACCCGGGGCGACGGTTGCCGTCGAGCGGCCTTGAGCGAAAACCGCCTTTTGGGTCCGTTTTCCGCTTTCAAATTGGAATTGTTAAACGATTCCGCATTCCGTAGACTCAGGTACAAGGGGATGAATTCGAGCCGAAACCGCCTTGCGGGTTTGGGCGAAACAGTGATTGCGGGTGGCCGGGTTCCGCCGATGACGTTAGCCGTTAAGTTCTGGGGAGTGCGTGGCAGCATCGCGTGTCCGTCGCCGCAGCACGTCGTCTACGGCGGCAACACGAGTTGCATCGAGGTTTTTGCCGGCGACTTGAGACTGGCGCTCGACGCCGGCACGGGCATTCGAAACCTGGGTCACGAGTTTATTCGCGATGGCGTCAAGAAAGGCGTCTTGATGTTGACCCATTCGCATTGGGATCACATCAACGGGTTCCCTTTCTTCGGCCCGGCGTTCATGGCCAACACCCAGTTCACGATTTATGCCGGTCATCTGACCAATGCCGGCGGTATCGAAAACGTCCTCCAGACTCAAATGGCGAACTCGACCTTTCCGGTGCCGCTTGAAGCGCTGCAGGCGGATTTGGCGTTCGAGGATTTCGACGCCGGCGAGGAGTGGTCGCTTGGCGGCGGCGTCCAGGTCAAGACTCAGCCGCTCAACCATCCCAACGGCGCGACCGGCTACCGGATCGAACACGGCGGCAAATCCGTCGTCTATGTCACCGACACCGAACACATTCCGGGCAAACCCGACCAGACTGTTCTCAAATTGATCGAGGGCGCCGACCTCGTGGTCTACGACTGCACCTACACCGACGCCGAATTTCCGGCAAAAGTCGGTTGGGGCCACTCAACGTGGCAAGAGGGCGTGCGCCTCTGCAAGATGGCGAACGTCAAACAACTTGCGATTTTCCATCACGACCCGGACCACAACGACGATTTCATGCGCAACATCGAGGCCGAGGCGCGCGTGAAGTGGTCGGGTACTCTGGTCGCGCGCGAGCAGATGCTGATCGCATTCGACTAAGCGGCAGCGCCTACCGTTCGCGAAAAGCTTCGTTCTTGAGTTTCAAGACCGGCTTCATCAAATAACTCAGAACCGTCTTTGACCCGGTATGAATGTCGATGGTCGCGCCCATACCTGGCGCGATGCGACGATCGTCGGCTTCATCGCCGACATAGGCTTTGTCCGTCCGCACAACGACTTTTAGAAACGGCAAGCCGTTCTCGGGGACGGTCGAATCCGGCGCGACCGAAATAACTTCGCCGTCGATGTCGCCGTACCGACTGAAATCATAAGTGTCGATTTTCACCCGCGCCTTTTGGCCAACGTGGACGAAGCCGCGATCGACCAGATTGAGCCTTGCCTCGATCACGAGCGTGTCTTCCGATGGCACGATATCCATGATCGGCTCGCCGGGTTTCACGACGCCGCCGATGGTGACATAGCGCATGTTCTTAACGACGCCGCCAATCGGGCTCTTGATGGTGGTGCGCGTCTCCTGATCGGTGGCGCTCGCCAGCTGCTCCTCGGTCCGGGCAATGTTGAGTTCGGTTTCCTTCAACAGTTCGCGCGCCTCGCGACTGAACTTCGCCGTCAGTTCTTCCGAGCGATCCTTGGCCTCGCTGAGAGATGCTTCGGCGCGCGGACCGGATTCGCGCAAGCCCGCCGCTTCTCCTTGGAAGGACTCGACCTGGCCCTGGAGCTGCGTGTGCTCCATCCGCGACGTCAGGCCGTCGCGCAGCAAGTCTTCCGACATCTTGAGGCGTTCGCGGGCCAGCTTGAGATTGTTTTCGGCCGAAGTCAGGCGTGCCGCCACCTCGCGCACA
>VGEM01000199.1 GCA_016869315.1 Alphaproteobacteria bacterium
TCGGCGACTCTCTTGCCACGCTGGGCACGCTCGATGAAGATCGACGAAATCTTCCGATCCTGCGGCTTCAAGATCATATAGCCCACCACCAACCGACCGAACTTGGCGACAAACAACTGACGTTCGGCGCGCGCGACTTGTTCGATCAGGATGTCGAACCAGATTTCGATGTCCTCGCGAACCCCTTCGGACGACATCAAGATGGCTTTGACCTCGTCGATTACCGGGTCGCCGGCGAAGATCTGCTCGATGGCGATCGAGTTTTGTTTTTCCTTGGCGTTGAGACGGACGTAGGGCATGGCGCGCTCGGTTATCGGTCGTCCGCGTTATATCGAGACGAAACCGAAAAAGTACAAATCTTTCGGATGATCATGCCGGTCGCTTTGAGTTATCCACAGGAGGCGGTTCTGTCCCCTGGTCCGGTTCCTCATCGGTGGCGACGCGATAACTGCCACGCAGCCAGAGGCCGAGGTCCACGTCGGCGCAACGCTGCGAGCAGAATGGCCGAAATCGAGGTTGCACTGGCTGCCCGCAGTGGACGCAGCGCGCGGCCGATACCCGCACGCCGGCCGGTCGGGTTGACGGATCGGGGTTTTCGATCGATTTGTCGGCCATCGCCAAAGCACATCACTTGGCCGCGGGCCGGTCAAGATGCCGGCGCGATCTCGAAGCGATCGGGCGCAAACGCGTCTTTAGCGGCGATGGCGATTCTTGCTCGCGACTGTTGCGCGGTGCCTTCGGTCGCGGCGCGGAGCTCGCCTTGAAGAATACCGGCGACGATTGGCGCAACGATCAATGTGATCGCGACCGCGGGCCGTGCTTCGACCTCGCGGATGACGCGAGCCAGCGCCCGATAGGCAACAGTCCGCGCTGACGGAGCTTGGCCATCGAGCATCAACTCGGGCAGCGACGCGCGTATGCGTGGGCGGGTCAACTCGAGCATCCCCAATGGTGTGAAACCGACGATCTGTGCGGGGAAGGGGTCGGCTGCGGTCAAGCGTGCGAGTTGCTCTTTGAATTGCGCCCGCCCGCGGGTGGAAATCAAATCGATCAAGATGTGGCCGGACAAATTCCGCAGTCTCAAGTGGCGTGCGATCACCGCTATGCCCAGTCGATTGGCATCGGCAATGCTCAATCCTCCCGCGTTAATGTCGATCATCCAGGCCGCCGCCGTTGCGTCGAACATGACCGAGCCGCCACCGGGCAATGGGATCGTCGGCGCGATCGCTTCTTCGATGGCATCGTTGATACCTTCGGCGTCAAATAAATCGGTCCGATCGCGATATCCTTCAAACGACTGACCAGGTGAAAGCCCAGCGTGTTGGGTCGCGTCGGCTGATCCAACGATGACCGCGATGGCATCGGCGTCATGGCGAGCGAGCCATGTCGCGGCCGGCGTCGGTCCGGGGACGATCTCGCGGGCCGGTCCTTCGACGACGCCGGATAAAGTCACGCGTTTGACGGTTGGGCCTTTTCCGCCCCTCGCGGCGGCGACGACCATGACTTGAACCCATTGTCCTTCCGCTGGAAGGCGTTTGGATTGCAGAAAAGCTGGCGCGCCGTGACCGAGGTCGATCAAGCAGGCATCGCCAATTCTGGCGCCGGCGCGGCCGATATAGGTGGCGCCCGGTTGGACGTCGATGTCACGGACCAACGCGACTTCAAGAACGTCGTCGCCGGCCTTGAGCGCGAAGCGGGTTTCGCCGGGTTCTCGCGCGATCAGGATTTTCGAGGGCGCGGCCGGGTTCACGAGGGGTTCGCCCGCATGGCCGCGTCGATCAGCCGCGCCGCGGTGGCGACGCACAGTCCAACAATGTTCGGGTAAGAGCCGTTGATCGATGCGACAAATCGCGCGGCGACGCCTTGGATACCATACCCCCCGGCCTTGCCGATGCCTTCACCCGATGCCACGTAACCGTCGCGTTCCGAATCGGTGATCCGCGAGAACCGGACCACGGTTTCGATCAGGCGCGTCCAGCGCCGTCCGTCCCGGATCACGCAGATACCGCCAATCACCCGATGCCGCCGGCCCGACAGCAGATCGAGGCACATCCGAACATCTTGCTCGGTTTCGGCCTTGGGAAGCGTTCGTCGCCCCAGCGCGACCACCGTGTCGGCGCCGAGCACGATCGCGTCGGGGCGAAGCTTTGCCACAGCCTCAGCTTTGGCGACGGCCAATCGGAGCGCCACCGCACGCGGCAATTCGCCGCGGTGTTCGCGTTCGTCGATATGGGCGGGCGCGACGATATCGGGCGGCAGGCCAATTTGCCGAAGCAGTTCGACCCGGCGCGTCGATGACGATGCAAGGACCAGCGGTAAGCGCGGCGCGTTCAATATTCGTCCTCCGACCGGGGGAATACGTCGAGGATGCGCTGCTGCAATTCGCTTCGAACCTGGCGATAGGCGGCAAGCTTCGACTCGCGGCTCCCTTCCACCAGCGAGGGATCGAAGATGTTCCAGCGTTTCAAGTCGCAATGCATATAGCGCGTCAGGTCGACCGCCTTATGTTGCGCCTCGGGCGACAGCGACACGACGACGTCGAACGAGTCGTCGGCCAGATTGTCGAATATCTTCGGCTTGTGATTCGACATGTCGACGCCGATCTCGGCCATCACTTCGACCATGAACGGGTCGAGTTTGCCCTGACGCACGCCGGCCGAATCGACGAACACCCGGCGGCTGTGGAAACGCTTCATGATGCCTTCAGCCATAGGCGAGCGAATCTCGTTCATCGTGCAGCAGAAAAGAACCGCCGAGGGAAGGACGCTGGCCACTGCCTATCCCCTCATCTGCAAGACGCAAAGGAGCGTGAAGAACCGGCGCGCCGTGACGTGGTCCATGGCGACATCCGCGGCGAGGCGTTCGCGCAGCCCGTCTGCGCCTTCATTGTGGAGCGCGCGCCGGCCCATATCGATCGCCTCGATCTGCGACGGCGAGGAGGCCTTGATGGCGTCGAAGTAACTCTCACAGACGATGAAGTAATCCTTGATCAGCATCCGGAAGGGCTTGATCGGCAGGGCAATTTGCCTGATCGGCGTATCGGTCTCGTCATGAACGTTGAACATCAGCCGGTCGCAACTCAATCCGACGGTGACGTGGTAGGGTCCCGGGTGGGCGTCGTCGCCATTGAGGGTAAACGTGTTCTCTTCGAGCAGATCGAAGATCGCGACCTCGCGCTCGTGCTCGACCTCGGGCCGGCGACGAACGAAAGAAATCTCGTCGAGGCGGAGCCGAATGATCGAGCGTGCCTTGGCTCCGTCGCCGCTGTCGGTCATGGCTGACTGGCGCGGTTAGAGCGGATCGCCACCGAACGGGCGTGGGCCTCAAGCTCCTCGGCGCGCGCCATGGCCACCGCATCGCGGTCGAGTTTTGCCAAGCTTGAACTGTCGCAGGCGATCAAAGAGGTTCGTTTGAGGAAATCGAACACGCCGAGACCCGATGAAAACCGTGCGGTCCCCGAAGTCGGCAACACATGGCTCGGCCCAGCGATGTAATCGCCAATCGCTTCCGGTGTGTGCCGTCCAAGAAAGATTGCGCCGGCGTGGCGCACGCGCCCAGTCAGCGTCTGCGGATCAGCGACGGCAAGCTCAAGGTGCTCGGGCGCGATCCGATCCACCAGCACAATCGCGTCTTCGAGTTTCTTCACGACGATGATGGCGCCGTGCTTTTCCCATGCTGCCCGGGCGACTTCGGCGCGCGGCAGGGTCTTGAGCGCATCGGCGATGGCCGATTCAACCCGAGCCGCGAAGGCGAAATCGTTTGTGATCAGCACTGATTGCGATGACGCATCGTGCTCGGCCTGCGCCAGCAGATCGGCGGCAATCCACGCTGGGTCGTTGTCGGCTTCGGCAACCACCGTCACTTCCGACGGGCCCGCGACCATGTCGATGCCGACGGTGCCAAAGACTTGCTTCTTGGCCGACGCGACATAGGCGTTGCCGGGACCGACGATCTTGTCGACCGGGGCGATTGTCGCCGTGCCATAAGCCAGCGCTGCAATCGCCTGCGCGCCGCCAATGCGATAGACCTCGTCGATACCGGCGATGTGGCAGGCGGCAAGCATCAACGGATTGGTTGCGCCGTTCGGCGTCGGCAGCGTGACGACCAGCCGCGAAACGCCCGCGACCTTGGCCGGGATCGCATTCATCAGGACAGACGAGAACAGTGCCGCCGTGCCGCCGGGCACATACAATCCCGCCGACGCGACTGCCGTCCAACGCCAGCCGAGGCCGACGCCCTGCTCGTCGACATAAAACGCGTCGCGCGGCATCTGCCGGCGGTGATAGTCCTCGATCCGTGCCGCGGCAGTCTTGAGGGCGGTGAGCGTCGCCGCATCGCAACGTTTTTCCGCCTTGGCAATCTCGGTCTTGTCAAATCGCATCGTCGCGGGGGTCAACGTCAACGAATCCCACCGCTTGGTGTAATCGATCACCGCGACGTCGCCGCGTGACTTGACGTCGGCCAGAATGGCGGCGACCACACCGTCGACATTGCTCTTCTCCTCGCGGCTCGCGAGGATTAGTTTCCGAAAGCGGTTTTCGAAATCGGCGTCGGACGCATCGATGATTTTGGTCATGGCGGCAGGCCTCAGCCCGCCAGCGCGGTGCGGCAGCGATCGATCCAGCCGTTGAGCTCGGCCGCGCGCACTTTGAGGGCGGTGCGATTGACGATCAGCCGCGCCGAGATTTCGGCAATGGTTGCGACTTCCTTGAGACCATTGGCCTTGAGTGTCGCGCCGGTCGACACCAGATCGACGATATACGGCGACAGGTTCAGCACTGGCGCCAGTTCCATCGCGCCATTGAGCTTGATGCATTCAGCTTGAACGCCGCGCTCGGCGAACCACCGGCCTGTGACGTTCGGATACTTGGTGGCAATGCGGATGTGGCTCAAGCGCGCGAGATCGAACGGCGCCGCCTGATCGGTGCGCGCCGCGATCGCAAGACGGCACTTGCCGACCCCGAGATCGAGCGGCGCGTAAATATCGGGATAGTCGAACTCCATCAGGTCATCGAGTCCGCAGATTCCCATTTGTGCCGCACCAAAGGCAACGAACGTCGCCACGTCGAACGATCGAACCCGAATGACGTCGATGTGCGCGTGATTTGTCTTGAAGCGAAGTTGCCGCGAGTCGTCGCTGGCGATCGCGGCATCGGGCGTGATTCCGGCGCGCGCCAGGATCGGCAACGCCTCGTCAAGCAGGCGGCCTTTGGGCAGGGCGAGGATCAGCGATGCATCCGCCATCGATGGACCTAGGGATTCGCGGCAGATACGAACGTGCCGCCGGAAAGCCCGGTTTTTACACGCTTCGCCGGCCTCGGTACAGACCGGGAGGGCGTGCAAAAACCCTTATCCGCCGCCGAGTCGTTCGATCTCGGCGCCGCAGGCCTCGAGTTTTTGTTCAAGCCGTTCGTAGCCGCGATCGAGATGGTAGACGCGATTGACCATCGTCTCGCCACTGGCGGCGAGGCCCGCCAGCACGAGCGAGACCGAAGCGCGCAAGTCGGTTGCCATCACCGGCGCGCCCGAGAGCTGCGCTCGGCCGCGAACAATCGCCGAGGCGCCATGAACGTTGACGTCAGCCCCAAAGCGGGTGAGCTCGGGCACGTGCATGAAGCGATTCTCGAAAATCGTCTCTGTGATCATCGAGGCGCCGGACGCGGTCGCCATCAGGGCCATCCACTGCGCCTGCATGTCGGTCGGAAATCCCGGGTAAGGCTCGGTCATCACATCGACGCCGGCGAGACCGTTCTTGGCAGCGACGACAATGCCTGACGAGGTCGGCGTGATCTCGACGCCAGCCTGCTTCATGGCGCTGAATACGGACTCAAGAAGTTCGATCCGCGTACCTTTGAGTTCGATCCGACCGCGGGTGATGGCGGCGGCGACGGCGTACGTTCCGGTCTCGATCCGGTCCGGAATCACCGCGACCTTGGCGGCGTGCAAACGCTCGACACCCGTCACACGCAGCGTACCCGAACCGATGCCGCTGATCTTCGCGCCCATGGCGTTGAGGCAGTCGGCGAGATTGGCGATCTCGGGCTCGCGGGCGGCGTTCTCGATCACGGTCTCGCCTTCGGCCAGTGTCGCGGCCATCAGAATGTTTTCGGTGCCGCCGACCGTAACTTTCGGGAATACGATCTGCGTGCCCTTGAGGCGCTTTGGCACGGTGGCGTGAACGTAGCCCTGTTTGAGCTCAATCTTGGTGCCGAGTTGCTCAAGCGCTTTGAGATGCAAATCGACCGGCCGCGTGCCGATGGCGCAGCCACCAGGGAGCGATACCTTGGCCTCTCCGCAGCGCGCAATGAGTGGGCCGAGAACCAGCACCGAAGCGCGCATACGCCGGACCAGGTCATAGGGCGCGGTGACCGACGCGATCTTGTCCGAGCGAAGCGTTGTCGTGCGACCGGTGGCGCCTGCTTCGTCGTCGCATTCGCCGGCGCCGAGCGCCGACTGATCGATCCGGGCGCCGTGCTGGCGCAACAAATTGCCCATGGTCGAGATATCGGCCAGCTCGGGCATGTTGGTCAGCGTCAATGGCTCGGGCGTCAGCAGCGACGCCGCCATCAGCGGCAGTGCCGCGTTCTTGGCGCCGCCGATGGCAATATCGCCGGTGAGAGGTTTGCCGCCCCGAATTCGAATGGAGTCCACGTCAGTCGTCCTGATCAGTTCGCGGTCGACGTTCGAGCGCGAACATGGCGGTTGATTGTCACAACCGGGGCAGGGTCACGCCTTTCTGACCCTGATACTTGCCCTTGCGGTCGGCGTACGAGACGGCGCACGGGCTGTCGGCCTTGAGGAAAACGAACTGCGCCGCTCCCTCGTTGGCATAGATGCGCGCCGGCAGCGGCGTCGTATTCGAGAATTCGAGCGTCACGTGGCCTTCCCATTCGGGCTCAAGCGGCGTGACGTTGACGATGA
>VGEM01000200.1 GCA_016869315.1 Alphaproteobacteria bacterium
TGATCGACTTGCCGCTCATCGCCGCCGCCAAGGTGAGACACGACTTCGCGGTCTGGCCGTCGACCATCACCGTACAGGCGCCGCAGTGGCCGGTCATGCAGCCCATGTGGGTCGCGGTCAGGCGAAGTTGATCGCGCAAGACATCGAGCAGCGATGCCGTCGGCGAGACCTCGATTTCATGCAAGGCGCCGTTAATGCGAAAACTCACTAACGCTGTTTCATCGAGCGTGGTTGTGCTGGTCATGACGTGCCCCTACGCTGCGACGCGCGCTATCGCGTCTTGGACGGCACGGCGGGCCATCACGCCGGCCATCGCCCGCCGCCACGACCCCTCGCCCTGCTGATCGGACAGCGGCTGCTTGATGAGTTCCCGACACGCCGTCTCGATCTCGTCGCCAAGACGATCGCTCCAGCGCTGGCCGACGGCGCGTGCAGCCACGGCCGAGGCATCGACCGGTAGCGCGGACGCGCCGCCAATGACGACGCGGAGCGACGAGATCTCGCCCTTGTTCAGCGTCACCACTGCCGCGGCGTTGGCCGAACCGTAAGCGCCGGCGGTGGCTTTCAGTTTGCGGTATCCCCATCCGCCTCCGGGCGGTGACGCGCGAAGGTGAAGCCGGGCCAGGACCGATCGGGTGCCGAGTCCAAGGCCGGTGTTCGAGACGATCTTGTCCACGGGCATGCGGTGCGTGCCTTGGTCGTCATGGACCTCGGCTTCGGCGCCAAGCGCCAGCAGCGCCGGCACGATGTCGTAGAGCGGATGCAGCGCGGCAATGTTGCCGCCGATGGTGCCGCGGTTGTGCACTTGCCAGCCGCCGCCGATCTCGCCCGCGCCGGCCGCGAGCAGTGGCGCGTGGCGTACCACCGACGCATGGCTGCGAAGCTCGCGATGGGTGGTGAGAGCGCCGATGGCGAGACCGTCGCCGTCCGATGCAATGCCACGCAGTTCTGAAATAGTGCCGACGTCGACCACGACCGCCGGCATCAGCCGCCCATAATTGATGTGCGGCATGATGTCCTGTCCGCCGGCGACGACGACCGCGCCGGACTTGATCTCGGACAGCACCGCCGCGGCTTCGGCGAGCGTGCGCGGCCGCGCATAAAGTGGGCGCAGGCTCATTCGGCGGCCTCCCGCCGGCTGACGCGTCGCGCCGCCTGAATCGCAGCCCAGACGCGATCCGGTGTCAAAGGCAAATCGTTGATGCAAACGCCGAGCGGCGCGAGCGCGTCGTTGACGGCATTGACCACCGCGGCGGCCGAGCCGCCGACACCGGCCTCGCCGGCGCCCTTCATGCCCTTGTACGAGACCGGGTTCGGCACGTCATGATGCGCAACCGCGATCTCGGGCACGTCGCGCGCTCGCGGCATGACGTAGTCCATGAACGAACGCGTGAGCTGATGGCCCTCGGCATCGGAGCAGATTTCCTCGCTCAGCATGCCGCCGATTCCAAACGCGACGGCTCCACAGGCCTGACCTTCGACCAGGCGCGGGTTGATCGGACGACCGCAGTCGTGGGCGACCGCGCACTTGAGCAGCGTGATCACGCCGGTATCGATGTCGACCTCACAAACCGTCGCATATGCGCCGTTCGAATAGCTGGGATAGGGGTTGATATGGCCGTTGGCATCAGGCGTGTGGCGGATCAGTCCCGGTTTATAGGTGCAGGTTGCCTCCAGTGCCGGGGTGATGCAGGACGCCACATCGTAAACGTGCGAGTAAGCGGCGAAGCAGACGTCCTTGAAGCTTAGCGACTTGCCGGCGGCGGCGTCCGACGTGAAGGCGGAATTCCGATAAATGACTGTGCTTTCCGCCACGCCCAGCATGGCCGCAGCAAGTTTCATCAGCCGGCCGCGCAATTCCTGCGCTGCCAATGCCGCGGCTCCTCCGCCGACAATGGTGCTGCGGCCGGAGTAATTGCCGAAGCCGTAGGGGCAGGCGGTGGTGTCGCCCTGAACGACCTCGATGCCGGCGAAATCGATGCCGAGCTCGTCGGCGACGATCTGAGCGATGCCGGTCGGATTGCCGGTGCCGGGGGTCGTGACCCCGGTCAGCACCGTGACCGAGCCGTCGGGGCTGATGCGAACGGTCGAGGAGTCGTAGCCCGCCACCAGCGTCCCCGGTACCGAGCCGCCCTCGGGCGTCAGCTCATAGGCGAGGCCAATGCCGAGATAGCGACCCTGGCGCCGCGCATCATCGCGCTTCGCTTTCCACTCCGCGTAACCCAGCACGTCAAGCGCTTTTCTGGTCACGCCGGCGTAATCGCCCGAATCGTAGATCAGGCCGGTCGGGCTGTTGTACGGGAAGGCCGTTGACGGCAGATAATTTTTGAGCCGGAGTTCGATCGGATCCATGCCGAGGGCGCGCGCCGCATTGTCCATGGACAGTTCAAGGGCCAGCGCGGTCGCTTCCTTGCCGTAACCGCGCGAGGCGTTCCACGACGGCTTGTTCGAGACGGCGATGGTCGCGAGCACGTCGATGTTCTTGACGACATAAGGCCCCGGCATGGTCAGTCCGGTCAGGAATGCCATCGCCCAGCCCGGGCAGGCGGACGGCGCGCCGGTGTTGGCAAGGAATCGGTCGCGCAAGCCCAGCACCGTCCCATCCTTGGCCACGGCCAGTTCGACCTCGTGATGTTGTTCGCGGCCACCGACCAGCAGGCACTCCTCCCGGTCCTCGACCCATTTCACCGGACGTTGGGTCAGCTTGGCGAGCAAGCAGATCAGCGGCTCCTCCGGGTGGCCCGGCATCTTGAGGCCGAAGGCGCCGCCGATGGTCGGCGCGACGATGCGGATCTTGTTTTCCGGCATGCCCAGCGCTTCGGCGAGCTGGTTGCGCATCGGTTGGGGATTTTGCGCCGTGCAATAGACCGTAAAGCCCGCGGTGTCGCGCTCCCAGACCGCGTTGTAGACGCGGGTTTCGATCGGCTGGGTCGAGAAGCGATGGATGCGGATCGTGCTCTTGACGACCTTGTGGGCGCCCGCGAAAGCTTTGGCCACGTCACCGTTGACGAATGGGATCTGGGTGATGGCGTTGACGTCCCAGCCTTCGACCACCTTGCGCGTTCCTTCAGCCATCGCCTGATCGGCGGCGACGACCGGGGGAAGCGGTTCGTAATCGACGACGACGCGCGAAGCCGCGTAACGCGCTGTGCGTTTGTCGGTTGCGACCACGACCGCAACGGCTTGTCCGTAGCACCAGACCTGATCGAGCGCGACGCATCTGATCGCCGCGCTGCGGCCGTGAAACAGCGACGGGTCCATGTGGTGCGGCATCGGTCCGATGTGTTCGGCGACGGCCTTGCCGTCGAGGGCAAGGACGACGCCCGCCACCTTCGAGGCCCCCGTCAGATCGACCCGCTTGATCCGAGCGGCCGCATGCGGGCTCCGCACAATATGGGCATGAAGTTGGCCGGAAAATTCATAGTCGGATGTGTAGCGGGCGCGGCCGGCGACCGGCGCGCGGCCCTCAATGGTGCGGACGCTTTGTCCGACGTAACCTTCGGATGCTGAAATGGAATTCATCATTGACCCCCGCCGCTTGCGTCGCAAGGCTAGCGGATCGCCGCCGACGAGGCGAGTCGAAGGCGTCAGTTTTCAAGCTGGAGGAATTGCGCCGTCGCCAGTAAGTCGCGGTCGCACCCGACGCGCCCATCGAGAAGTGCGCCGACCGGCAAACCGGTCGGATCTCGTCCGGCCGGAATGGCGAGGCTGGGCGCACCCAGAACGGTGGCATGAGAAGTGTTGCGGAAATAGAACCAGGACGACACCGCCTTGCCGCCGCGAAGGACGTCATCGTCGCCGGCAAAGGGCAGGGCGACATCCTGGGTCGCCGGTATCAGGATGGCGGCAAGTCTGTTGCTTGTGAAAACCGCATCGTACGCGGCGCGAAGCGAGGCCAGGCCTGGTCCGGCCGCGGCGGCATAGTCGGATGCGCTGATGGCGGCGCGATCCTCCCAGCGCTGGGCGAGATTGGTGCGCAGTATCGGTGAAGCGGCGCCGGCCATGACGTCCGAGAACGAAACGTCGGGCGCGCTGGACTTCAAGTACGCCTCGAACGCCGGAATGTACTCATAGGCGATGATGGTGGTTGTCACCGATTGATAGGTGGCGAGGTCGCGACTGACCTCGACGTCGACAAATTCGACGCCGCGGCGGCGCCAGTCGTCGATCAGGCGATCGATGACGCCGACGATGTCAGTGCTCACGTCTTTGAAAAAGCGCGCTCGATCGATTCCGATCCGGATCGGTGCCGCAGTCGCGGGCAGAGGGCGCGGATCGC
The DNA here is from genome assembly GCA_016869315.1 of Alphaproteobacteria bacterium. GTDB lineage: Bacteria > Pseudomonadota > Alphaproteobacteria > Rhodospirillales > Rhodospirillaceae > VGEM01. The sequence continues at coordinate 4,280 of VGEM01000200.1, forward strand.
CGGCAAGTATGCCGTCGAGCAAGATAATGTCGTCAAGCGACCGCGCCATCGGGCCCACCGTGTCGCGGCCGGGCGCGATCGGCACGACGCCGGCGCCGGGATATCGGCCGAGCGTTGGGCGAAATCCGTAAATGCCGCACAGCGCTGCCGGTACGCGAATCGATCCCGCGGTATCGCTTCCCAGCGCCGCGGGCGCGAGCTTGGCGGCCACGGCCACTGCCGAACCACCGCTGCTGCCACCGGCGGTGCGCGAGCGATCGATCGGGTTAAGCGCCCGCCCAAAAGCGAGATTGTCGTTGGTGCCGCCATAGGCGAGCTCATGCATGTTGAGCTTGCCGGCGATGAGCGCGCCCGCCGCCAACAACCGTTCCACGACCGGGGCGTTTCGTGGCGGCCGGTTGCCCTTCAATGCCGGTGTCCCGCCGCTGGTCGGCAGATCGACCGTGTCAATATTGTCCTTGATGCCGATCGGCACGCCTTGCAGCGGCCCCTGGCGGTTCGCGTCAAGCAGGCGATCGAAATCTTGACTGATATAGGCGTTCAAATTGCGGTGATTGCGGCAACTCCGTTCAAGCGCCCCGATCAATTCGCGCGTCGACAGGGCCCGGCGCTGGAATGCGGTCGCCAACGCGACGGCGCCAAGCGCCAATGGATCGGTGATTGCCGTCACAACGTGCCCAGCGATGCGCCGCCGTCGACGGTGACGGTGCCGCCGGTCATGTAGGCCGAGGCATCGCTTGCCAGCAGAAGGAGAGCGCCAGTCAGTTCGTCGACGGTGCCGGCGCGGCGCATCGGGATCTGGGTCAGCATCTTCTTGCCGTGATCGCTGGCGAGATATTCGCCTGTCATGTCGGTCGTGACATATCCCGGCGCCAGCGTATTGACGCGAATGCCATAGCGCACCCACTCGCTGGCCATGGCCCGGCTGAGGTGCGCGAGGCCGGCCTTCGAGGCCGCGTAAGGTCCTGTCCCCTTTTGTACGACCGATCCCAGCACCGACCCAACATTGATGATCGAACCGCCGCGCTTTGCGGCGATCAGGCGGCGTGCCGCTTCGCGTGCGCACAGCCATGCGCCCTTGAGATTGGTATCGATGATCCGATCCCAGGTCTCGGCATCCATGTCGAGCAGCAACTTCTCGCCGGCGATGCCGGCGTTGTTGACCAGGATGTCGACCAGCCCAAATGCTTGCTCGGCGTTGGCGAAAGCGGTTGCGACGCTCCGCTCATCGGCGACGTCGAGCGGTTCGGCACGCGCCGTACCGGCCGCCGCCACGATCGCGCGTTCGGTATCCAACAGTTTTTCGGCGCGCCGCGCCGCGAGCGTCACCCGCGCGCCATGCTTGGCAAGAATGAGCGCGGCATGGCGGCCGATGCCCGAGCCGGCGCCGGTGACGAGGGCATGGTGTCCTGCGAGGTCGAACATGGTGCTCACGAAATGGTGTAACGGCGCATCATAACATCTTGCCGCGGCATGGTGCAGTCTGGCTGCGCCTCCCGGGCGATGCTATGACCGCGACGGAGGCCAAACATGTTGAAGCGTGACATTTACGCCGAAGAGCACGAGATTTTTCGCGCCAGCGTGCGGAAATTCCTCGAACGCGATGCGGTGCCCCATCACGAAGCGTGGGAAGACGCAGGCATCACGCCAAAGTCATTTTGGCTCAAGGCCGGCGACCACGGCCTGCTCTGTCCGCAGGTTCCCGAAATCTACGGCGGGCCCGGCGGCGATTATCGGTATCTCGCCGTGGTTGGTGAGGAATTGGGCCTGGCCGGATTGACCGCCGCGAACATGGCCGTGCACTCGGACATCGTTGCCGGTTACGTGCTGGCCTATGGCACCGAGGCGCAAAAGAAAAAATATCTCCCCCGTATGGTCAGTGGCGAGGTCATCGGCGCCATCGTCATGACCGAACCCAACACCGGCAGCGACCTGCAGGCCATCCGTACAACCGCCATCAAATCGGGCGATCACTATGTCCTGAACGGCGCCAAGACCTTCATCACCAACGGAAGCAACGCCGGACTCTACGCCGTGGCGGCCAAGACCGACCCGAACAAGGGCGCCAAGGGGCTCAGCTTGTTTCTGGTCGAAGAGGGGCTCAAAGGGTTCGAGAAAGGCAAGCGCCTCAAGAAGCTCGGCCTCAAGGGTCAAGATACCGCCGAGTTGTTTTTCAACGACGTCAAGCTGCCGGCCGACGCCCTGCTTGGCGTCGAGGGCCAGGGCTTCACCTACATGATGAAGGAACTGCCCCAGGAACGGATGTCGATCGCCATCATCGCCGTCGCCTCCTGTCAGCGCGCTTTCGATCTGACACTTGCCTATACCCGAGAGCGCAAGGCCTTTGGCCAACGGATTTTCGACTTTCAGAACACGAAGTTTGTGCTGGCTGAGATCAAGGCCGAGATCGACGCCGCCTGGGCCTACCTCGATCGCTGCATTGCCGCTCATGCCAAGGGCGAACTCGACGTGCCTGACGCCGCTGCGGCAAAGCTTTGGACGACCGAGCTGCAAGGCCGCGTGGTCGACCGCTGTCTGCAGCTGTTCGGCGGTTACGGCTATATGCTGGAGTATCCGATCGCCAAAATGTTCGCCGATGCGCGCATCCAGCGCATGTACGGCGGCACATCGGA
>VGEM01000201.1 GCA_016869315.1 Alphaproteobacteria bacterium
CGCGGCGCTGATCTACATCGATCGCGTGTTCCTGCACGAACGTACCGGGTCGGTATCGCTCCAGGAACTGAAGGCCAAGGGCCGCGCGGTCCGTCACAAGAGCCACGCCTTTGTGACCATGGATCACATCGTCGACACGTTCCCGGGGCGGAGCGACAACACGCTGATGCCATCGGGCAAGGATTTCATCACGGCGACGAGGTCCGCCGCGCTCGAAGCGGGTCTGACGCTGTTCGACATCACCGACGAGCGCCAGGGCATCGTCCACGTTGTGTCGGCCGAGCAGGGCATCACGCTGCCCGGATTCACCCAGGTCTGCCCCGACAGTCACACCTGCACCCTCGGCGCTTTAGGCGCACTGGCGTGGGGCATTGGCTCCACCGAGGGCGAGCACGCCCTTGCCACGCAGACGCTGGCTGTGACCAAGCCGAAATCGATGCGAATCGCCTTCAACGGCAAGCTCGGCTTCGGCGTTACGTCGAAGGACATGATCCTTCATCTGATCGGCCGATACACGGCGGCCGGCGGATCGGGTTACACCATCACTTTCACAGGTCCGGCCATCGCGGCACTGCCGCAGGAGAATCGCTTTACCATCTGCAACATGGCGGTTGAATTTGGCGCCTTTTCGGCGGTGATTCCGCCCGACGACACGACATTCGACTACGTCAAGGGTCGGCCGTACGCACCTAAAGGCGCCGCGTTCGACCGGGCCGTCGCGCACTGGCGGACATTGAAGGATGATCCCGATGCCGTCTACGACCGCGAGATCGTCATCGACTGCAACGAGATCAAGCCAACCGTGACATGGGGCACCAGCCCCGGACACACGGTGCCGATCGATGGCTTCGTGCCCGATCCCGCGTCTGCCGGCGACCCGGTGACTCGCACCTCGATGGAGAAGGCGCTGCAATACATGGATGTGGCCCCCGGCGCGAACGTCGAAGGGCTCAAGATCGATGCGGCGTTCATTGGATCGTGCACCAACTCGCGGCTGGAAGATTTGCGGGCGGTCGCGCACGTGGTGAAGGGGCGGAAGGTGGCCGCTGGTATCAAGGCCGTGATCGTGCCGGGATCGACCCAGGTCAAGAAGGCGGCGGAGCGCGAAGGTCTGCACACCATTCTCACCGCCGCCGGTTTCGAATGGCGCGAGAGCGGATGTTCCATGTGCTTCAATGCCGGCGGTGAATCGATGGGCGAACGCTGGCGGGTGATCAGCTCGACCAATCGCAATTTCGAAAATCGCCAGGGTCCGAAGACGCGGACTCATTTAGCGAGTCCGACCACCGTCGCGGCCTCGGCCTTAGCGGGTGCCATCGCCGACGTGCGGAAGCTGGGGTAAGGGCCGTGGACAAGTTCGTCAGCCTGACGGCCATAGCCGCCCCGGTGATGCGGGCCAACATCGACACCGATGTCATCATCCCAAGCCGCGAGATGAAGGGGGTCACCAAGACCGGTCTTTCGGTCGGGATGTTCGCCAATTGGCGCTATACAGACGTGCCGAGGCGGGTCGAGGATCCGGCTTTCGTTTTGAATCGCGAACCCTTCCGCAAGGCTCAGATTCTGCTGGCGGGCACGAACTTCGGCTGCGGCTCCAGCCGCGAGCACGCGGTCTGGGCAATGCGCGAGTGGGGCTTCCGCGCCGTGATCGCGCCGAGCTTTGGCGCCATCTACTTCGGGAACTGCGTGCGTAACGGAATTTTGCCGGTGGTCTTGGCCGAAGCCGATGTCGCCAGGATTGCGGCCTGGGTCGAGGCCGCGCCGGACGCCAACCACGTCTCGATCGACCTGCCGTCTCAGACCGTGACCGCGGCCGGTGGGTCGTTTCGTTTCCAGATCGGCGAGGCCGACAAGCTCATGCTGCTGGAAGGGCTCGACCCCATCGGTGTCACACTGAAGAAAGAGCCCGAGATCGCCGCTTTCGAAGCGCGCGACCGTACCCGTCGTCCCTGGGTCTACGAACTGGGCCGCTCATAACTCCAACCTTGGTTCGTTTCATGTCGAAAAAACCGACGACCGCCACCGCGCGCGTCTACGCCGATATGTTTCGCCGCCTGCAGGCGCCGATCTCGCGCAAGCTCGATTGCGGCCAAAAGTGCGCGCCGCTGAACCAGGGTGTCCCGGTATGCTGCGATCGCGAGCAGGCGCTTCCAATTGTAGATGAAGGCGAGTGGACTCTGCTGCGCGCCCGAACCAAGATGTGGAGCATCTACACGCCCAAGAATAAGTCCGAAGTGAAGGAATTCGGCGACGGCAGCGACGGTTGCAACGCGATCACCTGTCGCGGCGTGAAGCACTGCGAACGCGACAACCGCTCGCTGGCCTGCCGGACGTTTCCGTTCTTCCCTTATTTCTCGCCCGAGAAAGAGCTGGTCGGCCTCAGTCATTATTGGTCGTTCGAGGGCTTGTGCTGGGTGGTGTCGAACTTGCGCGTGGTCGAGAAACCCTTCATCGTCGAGATGATCGATTCGCACGAGTACCTGTTCTCGCGCGATCCGGAATGGCGCCAGACGTACGTCGGCTATTCGGCCACCATGCGCGGCGTTTTCACCAAGAAGAATCGGCGGATCCCGGTGCTCGGGCGTGCCGGAAAACTATCCTGGGTGCTGCCGGGGCATGGCGGCCAGATGGTGCCCGACGCCCCGGGCGACGACGCCCGACACCTGCCGAAATTCTCCGGCGCGGCGGCGTGAGCGCGTTCGCAGAGCCTTGGGTTCTGTTCGCGGTCGGCGCCGCGACCATCCAGACGGTTCGCACAATTCTCCAAAAGGAAATGACGGCGCGGCTCAGCGTGATGGGCTCGACCTACGCACGCTTCCTCTATGGTCTGCCGCTGGCGTTCCTCTATCTCGCACTTGCGGCCCAGCTCACGGGTCATTCGCTGCCGACGCCGGGGGCGGCGTTCTTCGGCTGGGTCGCGATCGGCGCCATCGCCCAGGTGATCGGCAACGTGTTGTTTATCACGCTGATCTCGCACACTCACTTCACCATCAGCGCAACGTACGTCAAGACAGAGACGGTCCTCGCCGCCGGAATTTCGTTCGTGGTGCTTGGCGACGTGCTGAGCCCGATCGGCGTGTTCGGCGTGTTTATCACGGTGGTCGGCTGCATGGTCCTGGCGGCTGGACGCGAACGTGTCACGCTCGCCGCGTTGATCCGGGGTCTCGGCAGCCGCGCCGCGGTGCAGGGCCTGACGGCTGGTGCCGCCTACGCCGTTGGGTCGACTGCGTATCGTGCCGCGACCCTGTCGCTCGGCTCCGATGCACTTGAGTTTCAGGCCGTCTACACGCTCTGTGTCGTTTCGCTGACGCAGTCCGTCGGCCTCGGCCTTTTCCTGGGATGGCGCGACCGATCTGCGTTCGTCGAGGTGTTTCGTAGTTGGCGATCGGCCGTATGGATTGGCGTCACAGGCGTTACCGCGTCGGCCTGCTGGTACGCGGCCTTTGCACTCCAGGCGACGGCCTATGTCCTCGCCGTGGGGCAGGTCGAGGTGCTGTTCGCCTATCTCGCCTCGCGGTTCCGGTTCAAGGAACAAACACGTCCGGTCGAGGCGATCGGAATTCTCGTGACGGTTGGCGGAATTCTCTGCGTCGCCTTCGCGCGGTAATAGCCTGCTAGGCCGCGACCCCGATCAGGTCACGATACGCCGAAAATAACCCTGGGTCGCGAAGGTTGAAGACGATCAATCCCGGCTGGGCATTGATGCTGCACCAGGTTCTGGATTCGCGCACCACGACCCGGGCGATGCCCTGCGCCGACGCGCCGACCATTCCCGGGGCAAAGTCGGGCAAGCCAAACGAGTCTGCGCCAACGCTCGCTGCCCGTTTCAGGAAACCGCGCACCAGTCGTGCGAGTGAATCGGTGTCGTCCATTGCCGCGATGGTGTCGGCGCCGGCTTCAAGCAGCCACCGCGCGCGGATGCCGCCAGGTGTTGTCATGGCGGTCGGTTTCGTGGCCGGACTCCGATGCGTCGTCGCGACGACGCCGATGGCATCGACGTCCAGGCCCGCGATGTCGCCGGCGTGAAGCGAGAATCGCTGGGTAAGCGGCAGCGGTTGCCGATGCCTGACGGGCCGAGGCGTTGTCGCGCGCCGGAGCGCGCGAGCCGTGATCAGCGGGCCCGGCGCCGATGGCATTCGATCCGCCGGCGACGTTGATTCATCCCAAAGCCGTAGGGTCTCCGCGGCTCGACGGACAGCGTCTTGAAATACTCGGTCCTCAAACTTTTTTTCTTTCGTTTGATTTGGACCGAGTCGGGTTAAGCGACGGTAAACCGGTCGACGCACGCGTGATCGTATCGAGACGCACCAATCTAGCGTTCGGCGCCGCTATTCAACCGGCGGTTTGGAGCAGGCGACAATCTACCAGTTGACGGCCGGTGGGCCGCTGGCGAACGACCACGCTTCGTAGGGCACCAGGCCCGACGCGAACGGATCCGAGAACAACTGATCTTCAAGCCAGTTCTTGCGCATGGCGGCCTGAGCCGCCAGTTCGGTCGGTCCGAAAGCCTGGCTGGCGCGGCGTTCGACAATGGTCATGTAGGCTTCGTAAACCGTCTCGAAGGCGCCGGCGACGAACGTGGTGTTTTCCAACGTCGCCGGGCGGAACGGCGGCGGATAAAGGCTAACACCCATGCACGATGGTTTGCGGCGCCACCGCGCGACCGTTTCGGCTGGATCTCCGGCACAAATCAAGTCGCGGTGCGGTTTGGGGTCGCGCCCGACCGATTTGAAGTAAACGTCGACGGCATCGCGCATGGTCGCGAGGTCTTCTTCGACCCACATCGTCGGCATGTAATCCATCCAACCGAACACCGAATGCCTGCCCTTTTTGTCGACGCCAAGCGTAAAGGCGAGATGGACCATGCCGACCCACGGCGTCTTGGGATGAATGTCGATCGAATAGAATCGGTTGAACACGGGATCCATGACCCTCGGCGGCAGATCGGCAAACACGTCGATCATCATGGCGCCGCCTTTCTCGATCACCGGGCCGCGGCCGACATCGATGATGTAGCCGGTGTTGGCGGTCTTGAAGGTCTTGTTCTCAAGCGCCGACGTGCCATTCAGTTTGGCCATGCGCGCCTTGAAATCGGCGTCAATACGACTGGTGAAGGCAAGAAACTCGCGTGCCGCAGCGGCCTGCTCGGGCGCCAGGGTGCTGAGGTCAGTCTCGGCTGCCGTGAGCGGGCGCGTGAGCCCGGTGGCGGCGGCAAGCGCAAGTGCGTGACGACGGTTGAGCATCGGGGCCTCTCAATCTCCGCGTTGGATTTTCACGGTCGCATCGACGGCGTGATAGATTTTGTTGAGACGCGCGGGATTGCCGATGACATCCATGGTCAAGATGGCAAGATCGTCGCGCGTGACGCCGCTGAACGTCGTGACGTCGGGTGACAACGACGCATGATAGGTCGGCGGCGGTTGCGGATCCAGCGGCACCCAGCCGTTCCGTATGATGGTGTAGGGCAGGCCACTGTCGACGATCACGCGCTCGGCGTTGCCTTTGTCGATCATCCCCGGTGTGCCCTTGTAGTCTTTCAGATAGGGCACTTCGCGCAGGTTTGCACCGGCGCCGATCGAGCCATGATGGATCAAATGCCGGACCCCGGTACGCTTGGCATGCGTGACGATGCTGCGTGTCGTCGTTTCGTAGAAACGCTCGATCCTGCTCGATTCGCCGCGCTGCGCCGAGGCATCGATGGCGATGTGAAACGATTTGCGATCGAACGCCGCGGCAACGCTGGCATCGTCGGTCAAATCGCCGATGGCATAGTCGACGGCGAGGCCGGTGAGCCGCTCACGTGTTGAGTCTTTGCGGACGAACACGGTGACATCCTCACCCGCCGCCACCAGCAGTTTCACGATCGGTGCGCCGAGGCGCCCCGTGCCACCAAACACGATGATTGGGCCGCTCGAAGCGCGCGCAGGTGATACCGCCGCGGCAGCCGCCGCACTCAGCAAACCGCGACGAGACAGCCGCGTCATTGTGGCGCCGGGGTGCGATTGCGCCGATTGCGCAGATCTTCCGGGCCCTTGGGCAAGGGGCGATCCATTTTGTAGCTGGGATCGAACGCGTGATAGACCCGGTTCATGCGCGCGGGATTATCGAGACAATCGAGCGTAAGCATGGCGAGATCGCCGCGGGTCATGTCGGCAAAGATCGTTTGATCCGTGGACAGGTAGGCGTTGCCGGTCGGCGCCGGTTGTGGATCGTTCGGCACGCGTCCGTGGCGGATGATGCAATAGGGCACGCCGCTCTCGGCCAGGAGTTTCTCGGCGCGGCCTTTGTCGCCCAGGGTCGACGATCCTTTGAGAAAGGTGAACTGCGGAAACAGCTCGATATTGTCTCCCGCCAGCACCGAGCCGTGCAGGATGAACTGCGCCACGCCGGTACGTTTGGCATGCGTTGCCATGCTGCGCATGGTGGCTTCGTAAAAGCCGTTGCTCTCGCTGGTTCCGCCGCGGCCGCCCTCGCGCTGGGCCGAGGCGTCAATCGCCGCGCGGTACGTCCTGGCGTTGAACGCGGCGGCAATCGAGGCGTCGTCCAGCATGTCGCCGATGGCGTAGTCTACTTTGATGCCGGCCAAGCGATCACGATTGGAGTTGGCGCGGGCAAAAACGGTGACTTGCTCGCCGGACGCCACCAGCAACTTGACCACTTCGGCGCCCAGTCGTCCCGTTCCGCCGAACACCAGAATGCCACCGTCGGCGGCCTGAATTGTCGTCGTGAACAAGGTGAAGAGTGCGATCAGCAATGGGCGCATCGGCATTTCTCCTGAGTAGGTTATTCCGCTTCGGCTTTGCCGGCCTTGATCATGCCGTCGATCGCTGCCGAGTCGTAGCCGAGTTCCTTGAGCACATCGCGGGTGTGCTGG
>VGEM01000202.1 GCA_016869315.1 Alphaproteobacteria bacterium
GTCTTGGCCAGTGCATGTACGAGCTGGCTGAGTTCGATCGCACCAACGGCCAGCTGCTAACGGCATCATTCATGGACTATACCATGCCGCGGGCCGACAACACGCCGAGCTTCAAGTTCGCCTACACCGAGGTTCCAACGCCGAACAACACGCTCGGCATTAAGGGCGCGGGCGAAGCCGGCACGATCGGTGCAACTCCGGCCGTGGCTAATGCGGTGATCGACGCGCTGGCGCCGGTCGGCGTGACGCACATCGACATGCCGATGACACCGCTCGGCGTCTGGCAAGCGATCAATGCTGCTCGGAAGGGCGCCAAGGCGGCGTGACGGCGGCCCATCCCGACACGGTATTACTTCTCCGCTGGGCCGATGAGCTGACCGCCGTCGCCGACGCCGCGGGAGCGGCGATCATGGACGTCTTTCGCACCGATTTTGCGGTTGGCGCCAAAGTCGATCAGTCGCCGGTCACGGCAGCCGATATTCGCGCCGAAGACATCGTCCTCTCGTCGTTGGAACTGTTCACGCCAACGTTTCCGATCGTTGCCGAAGAGCGCGCGGCCAGACTCGGGTTGCCCGAATTTAACGGCGAAACGTTTTGGCTGATCGATGCCCTCGACGGCACCAAAGAGTTCGTCAAGCGCGGCGACGCCTTCACGGTGAACATCGCGCTGATTCGCGACGGTCATCCTGTGCTGGGCCTGGTGCATGCTCCGGCGCGCGACGAGATTTTTGTGGGTGTTCAGCACGCCGGCGCTCGTGTGCGTCGCAAGGGTGCATGGCTGTCGATTCGCGCGCGGCATCTGCCTCCTCGCGTGACAGTCGTCGGCAGCCGCTCCCATGAGGTCAAAGATAAGTTTGATGCCTTCTTGGAAAACTATGATGTCGCCGAGACCATCGCCGTTGGCTCGTCGATCAAGTTCTGCATGGTCGCCGAGGGCAAGGCCGACCTCTACCCGCGTTTCGGCCCGACCAACGAATGGGACACTGCCGCGGGCGATGCCGTCCTCCGCGCCGCGGGCGGTCGCGTCATGACCTTCGATCGCGAACCACTCAGGTACAAGAAGCCTCTGTTTCGAAACGGCGGCTTCCTTGCCGAGGGCCTGCCGTGACGGTTGCGCCCGCCTCGCCAGAGGCCATTGCTCGCGCCGCGGAGATCTTGCGGCGTGGCGGTCTGGTCGCGTTCCCGACTGAAACCGTGTACGGCCTCGGCGCGGACGCGACGCTGGGCGACTCTGTCGCCAAGATATACGCGGCAAAAGGCCGTCCCTCGCGCAATCCGTTGATCGTCCATGTCGGCGAACGGGAATGGGTCGCCGGCCTCGCCATCCCCGATGGTCGGTTCGACAAGCTGGCCCGTACTTTCTGGCCCGGCCCGTTGACCCTGGTCCTGAACCGTCGCCCCGATTGCCCGGTCAGCCCCCTAGTCACGGCCGGCGGAGCAACGATCGCCGTACGCATGCCCGATCATCCTGTGGCGCGCGACCTCTTGAAGGCCGTCCGCCGGCCACTCGCGGCGCCGAGCGCCAACCTCTCGGGACGCGTCAGCCCCACGCGCGCAACCGATATCGATGACCAATTGGCTTCGCAAATTGGCATGATCATCGACGGCGGGCCGTGTCGCGTCGGCCTCGAGTCGACCGTGCTCGACCTCACCAGCCATCCGCCGACCCTCCTTCGGCCAGGGGCCATCGGCATTGATGCGATCGAGGCTGCGATCGGGCCTGTTGAGACCGGTCACGAGTCGCCTGATGTGCTCAGATCGCCTGGACAACTTGCCAGCCACTACGCGCCGTTGTTGCCGCTCCGCCTCAACGCGACCGACCGCCGTCCCGGCGAGGCCTTGTTGGGTTTCGGACCAGTCAACGGTGAGCTCAATTTGAGCAAAGAGGGTGAATTGGCAGTAGCGGCTTCAAACCTTTTCGCGATGTTGCGAGCCCTCGATCAACCGGCGGTGTATCGAACCATTGCGATTGCGCCCATTCCAAACAGGGACATCGGAATTGCCATTAACGATCGACTACGTCGTGCTGCGGCGCCTCGCCCAATAACCGGCTGAATGACTGGTACAATTGCGCCGTCGGGCCATTTGATCCATCTTGCCGGCCAATCTCACCAGGTCCTGATTCGTGCCACTCGATCAACCGCTTAAAGACTCGCTGATCGCCATCGTCGGGCCGTCCAATGTCATCGACGACGAGGTCGCCATGGCGCCGTTCCTTCACGAGGAACGCGGCCTTTATCGCGGCCGCGCGGCGCTTGTTTTGAAACCAGGGTCAACCGACGAGGTCGCGCGGATCGTGCTGGCCTGCGCGGCTGCGGGCGTCGCCATCGTTCCCCAGGGCGGCAACACCGGCTTGTGCGGCGGCGCAGCGCCTCATGACGACGGCAACGAAGTCATCCTGAGCCTGTCGCGCATGAACCGGATTCGCGCGATCGATCCGGTCAACTACACCATGGCGGTCGATGCCGGCTGTATCCTTGCCAACATTCAGCAGACTGCATCCGACAAGGATTGTTTGTTCCCGCTGAGTCTCGCCGCCGAGGGAAGCTGCCAGATTGGCGGCAATCTCTCGACCAATGCCGGCGGCATCAATGTGCTGCGCTACGGTAACGCGCGCGATCTCGTGCTTGGCCTCGAAGTCGTGTTGCCGGATGGACAAATTTGGAACGGCATGCGTGCGCTCGGAAAGGACAATACCGGGTACGCCCTGCGTCAGATCTTCGTTGGCGCCGAAGGCACGCTTGGCATCATCACGGGCGCAGTGCTCAAGCTGTTCCCCAAACCCAAAGAGACGCTCACCGCCCTCTGCGCTCTCTCCGACGTCGATGCCGTGACCCCGCTGCTCAGTCGCGCGCGGGCGATGTCCGGCGATGCCGTCACCGCTTTCGAACTGATCCCGCGCATCGGCATTGAAATGTGCGTGCGCCACATTTCGGGCGCGAGCGACCCGCTGGCGAACGCGCATCCTTGGTACGTGCTGGTCGAGCTCTCGACCTCACGGCCGGGAGCCAATTTGCGGACGACGTTTGATCAATTCCTCGAAGCGGCGCTCGACGAGACCATTATCGTCGATGCAGTTGTCGCCGAGAGCCTGGATCAGGCGAAGAAGCTCTGGCGGCTTCGCGAATCGTTGTCTGAAGCCCAAAAGCATGAAGGCGGAAGCATCAAGCACGACGTGTCGGTGCCCGTGTCGATGGTGCCGAAATTCATCAGGGACGCGTGCGCGGCAATCGCAACCGCATTCCCTGACGCTCGCCCGGTTCCATTTGGCCATGTCGGCGATGGCAATGTGCACTTCAACGTTTCACAGCCGGAGGGCGCGGACTCGGCCGCGTATCTCGCGACGTGGACCGAGATGAACCGGGTGGTGCACGACATCGTGGTCGGCATGAATGGGTCGATTTCCGCCGAGCACGGCATTGGCCGGCTCAAGGTGGAGGAGCTTCAGCGATACAAGGACCCTGTCGAAATGGAGCTCTTGCATCGGATCAAGAACGTTTTCGATCCGGAGGGTTTGATGAACCCAGGCAAGGTCGTCGACTAGCCTTGCCCCGAGGCCTCTAAAACACTGATTTGCAATGGGGTTTCACAGTCTCGAATTTTGGGCATTGGCCCCGCTTTGGCGGTCGACAGGCGATGGTCTCTTACCTTTCAGGCGGCCTACCGCCAAGTTGGCGCCGGTTGTGCGGCCGGGGTGTCGCGACCAGGAGCAGCAAGTAGGAGTTTTCAATGTCATCAATGAGAAATCTTGCAGTGGCGGCCGTTGCCGCCGGTGCAATATTGCGGGAACAGCGATCGTCGCCGACCCGGCAGGACCCTATGTCGGCCTCCGCGCCGGCCTTCATATGCCGCGGAACTCCGACCTGACCGTCGGCCCAATGCACGCACCGCCGATTTCGACAGCGGTTTCCTGGTGTTGGGCTCGCTTGGCTACAAGTGGGCGGAAGGGCTTCGTCTCGAAGGCTAGCTCGGCTGGCGTGAAGCCGATGTCGACAATTTCTCGGGCACCGCTTGGACGGGCAGCCAGAAGACTTGGTCGACAATGGCCAACCTGCTATACGATTTCGATACCGAGTCGAGCGTGACGCCATACCTCGGCGCCGGTCTTGGACTGTCGTGGGTCGGCTGGAAGGACAACTTCAAAGGCCCGACCACGCCGACGTTCAATGGTACCGATAAGGAATTCACCTGGCAGGGCATCGGCGGCATCGGCATCGCAGCGACCGACGCCCTCAAATTCTTCCTGGAATACCGTTACATCAGTACTGGCAACACGGCATTCCCGGCCAATGTCGCAGCCGCGACCCCAGTCGTCGGCGGACACAAAGACAACAGCCACAACATGCCCGCCGGCTTCCGTTACGCCTTTGGTGGACCGGCGCCCGCACCGGCCGCCGAACCGGCAAAAGCGCCGCCCCCGCCGCCACCGGTCGTCAGCAGGCCGCCGCCGCCACCGCCGGTCCCGCAGAAGTTCATCGTGTTCTTCGATTGGGACAAATCGAATCTGCGCGCCGACGCCGCCAAGATCGTGTCGGACGCCGCCGCATACTCGAAAACCAATGGCAAGGCGCGGATCGCGACCACTGGGCACGCCGATACCTCGGGCACGAACGCCTATAACTTGGCGGTGCGCGAAACGGCGCGCCAACACAGTGAAGGCCGAACTGATCCGTCTTGGTATCCCGGCGAACGAGATTGCCGTGATGTTCAAGGGCGAGTCCGAGCCGCTGGTTTCAACCGGTGACGGCGTGCGCGAGCCGCAAAACCGCCGTGTTGAGATCGTTATCGAGTAAACGCTCGTCATAGCATCGTCAGTAAACCCGCCGCCTCATCATGTGAGGCGGCGGTTTGCTTTTGAACGTCTCGGTTGCCTATTTGACCGGAACTGTCCGCGACGCTGCGCCTGCTGGGCTGGCACCAGCGCCATCTGATGCCGAGACGATCGGCGGGTCTTGGTATTGGGCCGGCATCGGAACCGCGTACATCAAATTCTCTGCGGCCGCGGCAGGAAGCCGATCCGGTTCGCGGCCCAAACTCCAGAACAAGTTCCAAGTCGCCGTGCAAAAAACCTGCGGATCTTCCGCGCGCAGTTTGGACGCAGCGTTGGCCAGTGCGGTAACCGCCTTATTCAGAGAATCGACGCCATTCTTGGACTTTTGATAATAGCCGATCAGGCGTTGACCCTGGGCCGCAAGTTCGGGCTGGAATCGGGTGACAAAAGAATTGTAGGCCTGCTGTTGGCCGCAGCTCAGCGCGGCCACGACCAGTGGGCTTTGCAAATGGCGCATGTGCAGCGCTTCGATCTCGGCTCGGGTCGCGCACGACTGCGCGTTGGCCGACGTCGCAACGAGCGTCCCAACCAGAGCAAAAGCGACGAATCGCTTTACACGCCCTCGCCCAGCAGCTCGTCCATCAAGGCGTGGAATTCGCGCTTGAAGCGTTCATGGTGAATGCCGGTCGCGGGTCCAGGGAAACTGGTGTGGATGCGCCGGACTTCACCGCGACGATCGACGAAAATCATGGTCGGATAGACCAAGACCGCATTGATCATCGGCAGCGTTTTGCTGGCCGCCGCCTTGTCGGAGGTTCCCGCGATCAACATGTCGTAGTCGATGCCGTAACGTTTGGCGAAATTCCTGCAGGCCGCAGTCGCTTTGTCGAACTCTGGCGAGAATTCGTATTGCAGGGCAATGGCCTCAAGGCCGCGGGCGCGGTTGGCCTTGATGTACGGCGCCAGAAACGCGGCCTCGTCGTGGCAGGTGGGGCACCAGGTGCCGGCAATGGTGATGATCACCACTTTGCCCTTGTAGGCGGGATCGTCGATCGACACCGGCATTCCGTCGAGATTCGGAAAACGGAACGTGAAGCGATCGTAGCCGGGCTTCAAGTAAGTCAATGTATTCGGATCGGGCAATTCCGCCGTTTCGTTGCGATGCGCGATCCAGGTTGAGACGGCATTGCCGGCCATCGAAAAACTCTGGCCGGAGAACTCGCCGTTGGCGCCAAGTTTGCCACGCCACATGGTGCCGAAGCCGCCGTCAAAGGTGGAGAGAAAGAGCTCGCTGCCGCGCATTTCACCGGTCAGAAAACGATGATCGGCGTTGACGTAAATGACCGAGCCATTCACCGCAGCGCCTTTTTGCGTCCACTCACCGAGACCGTTGGCTTTGTTGCCATCGGCGGCCGTGGTCGTTACCGCCCAGCGACCGCCAACATCTGCGGCCGGGGCAGGACCGTCCGGAAAGAAGCGATAAGACTCGCCGTGGCTTGCGGCGAACGTCAGTACCACGGGACCCGTGGCCCGGGTGAGGCGAATCTCGCCTTTCATCTTTCCGTCGTCGCCGACGGTTCCCGAGATCACCGATCCGTACGACGGGAATGTCAGCGTCAATGTCGCGCCGTCGACGGACGTCGCCTCAGCAACAATCCGTTCGGTGCCATTGATCAATGTCGCGATCCACTGCGAGCCTACGTTCTTGAGTTCGACATTGAACGGCAGCTCGCCAATCGGCGTCGCAATGGCAAAACGCCAGTCGCCGGCTGCAACTGTTGTCGCGCCGCGAGCACCGGCTGCCGACCCCACCAACGCGGCCATCAGCGCGCCAGTGCCGGCCGCCCTGCGCGTGGTCACGACTGTGGTGCCCATGACAATTTCCTCCGCCACTCGTTGGCGCCAAGTGTGGCATTTGTCGGGCCAAATGTCAGGCCTCGTGATCGCAAGCCATGCCAGGGCGCATCCCGTAACCCGTTGAAGTAGGTGAATGAATCACTTGTCATCCACGACCGCGGCATGGACCCAGTCGGCCATTTCCCTATACTCCGCGAATG
>VGEM01000203.1 GCA_016869315.1 Alphaproteobacteria bacterium
CGCGCCGGGCGCGATGTGTTGTTGTGGGCCCGCGAGCCGGAGGTGGTGGCGTCCATCAACGACCAGCATCGCAATGTGACGTTTCTTCCTGACGTTACGCTTGATCCCAAAATTCTCGCGACAGCCGACATCATCGCGGCGGCGCGGCGCGATCTCGTGCTGCTGGTTCCCCCGGCCCAGCATCTTCGCGCGGTGGCGACATCGATTGCGAAGCCGCTGACCGACTCGAAAGCGCCGGTCGTGATTTGCGCCAAAGGCATCGAACGCGGCTCCTGTGCGCTGATGACCGATGTCGTCGCCGAGGCGCTTCCGTCGGCGCGCGCCCTGGTGCTGTCGGGCCCGACGTTCGCGAAAGATGTCGCCCTCGGGCTGCCCACGGCGGTCACCCTCGCGACCGTCCAAACCGACCTCGGCCGGGTCGTGGCGGCGGCCCTCAAGACCCCGACGTTTCGACCTTATCTGTCGGGCGATCCGATCGGCGTTGAAGTGGCCGGCGCCGCCAAGAACGTGCTCGCCATCGGATGTGGTATTGCCGACGGCAAAGGTCTCGGCGCCAATGCTCGCGCGGCATTGCTCACGCGGGGCTTGGCCGAACTGGTGCGGCTCGCGCTCGCCTGTGGCGGGCGGCAGGAGACCCTGATGGGCCTCGCGGGGCTCGGCGATCTGGTGTTGACGGCAACCTCCATGCAATCGCGCAACTACTCGCTGGGCGTCGCCCTCGGCCAAGGCAAAACCCTCACCGAGGTCCTCGGCAGCCGCGTCGCTGTCACGGAAGGCGTGACGACCGCCCAGGCACTGGTCGAACTTTCGCGTCGCAAGCAGGTCGAAATGCCGATCGCCGAAGCGATGAATCGGATTTTGGGCGAAGGCGCCGCGGTCGACGCCGAGCTCAAGAAGTTGCTCGACCGGCCACTCAAGGAAGAGTGAATTCCCGCCCTGGTCCGGGGTGCGCGGATCGGCTATTTCTGCGGCCTTCATGAGGTTCGATGTGGGCGTCCCGCGCATATATCCAGTGATCTTGTCGGGCGGCAGTGGTTCCCGACTTTGGCCGCTCTCGCGCGAGGATTTCCCAAAGCAGCTCCAGGCGCTGGCGACCGAGAAAACGCTGCTTCAGGAGACGGCACTACGCCTCAAAGGCGGGCCGGTGTCCGTCGCCGCTCCCATCATCGTCTGCAACGAGGCGCATCGTTTCATCGTCGCCGAACAGCTGCGCGCCATCGGCGTCGAGCCGAAAGCAGTGATCATCGAGCCGGTCGGGCGTAACACCGCGCCCGCCATTGCGGTCGCGGCGCAAGTGATCGCGCGCGAGGATCCGAACGGCGTCATGCTGTCGATGGCGTCAGATCACATCGTCCGCAAGCCGGAGGCGCACCGTGCCGGGCTGGTTCCGGCGTTGGCGGCGGCATCGGGCGGACGGCTGGTCAGTATTGGTATCACGCCAACCGGACCCGATCCGCGCTTTGGCTATATCAAGCGCGGCGCGCCGATTGGCGACACCGGCGCGCATGCCATCGCCCGGTTTGTCGAAAAGCCAAGCGTCGAAGTGGCGACCGGATTTCTGCGCGACGGCGGCTATGCCTGGAACGCCAGCATCTTCATGTTCCCGGTCGGCGTGTTCCTCGATGAACTGGCGCGGTTCGAGCCCGCGATTGTCGCCGGCTGCCGGGCGGCGCTCGACAAGGGTCAAAGCGATCTCTTCTTCACCCGTCTCGATGCCGACACCTTCGCCAAGGTTCCGAGCCGGTCGGTCGATCATGCGGTGATGGAGAAGACCGACAAGGCGGCTGTCGTGCCGGTCGACATGGGCTGGTCCGATGTTGGCTCGTGGTCGGCCTTGCATGCCGAACACGATCAGGACAATGCCGGAAATACGTTGATCGGCGATGTGGTGGCGATCGATTCTGCCGAAACGTATGTCCGGAGCGAGAAACAGCTGACCACCGTGCTCGGTGTCAAGAATCTCGCGGTCGTCGTCACCCCCGATGCGGTGCTGATCGCCGACAAAGCGCGCGACCAGGACGTGAAGCTGATCGTCGACCGGCTCAAATCCGACAAGCGCGTCGAGGCGACGCAGCAGGCGCGGACCTATCGCCCGTGGGGCTGGTTCCAGACCATGGACGAAGGGTATCGCTTCAAGGTCAAGCGGCTGGTGGTCAAGCCCGGCGCAAAATTGTCTCTGCAAAAGCACTGGCATCGGTCCGAGCATTGGGTGGTGGTGACGGGCGCGGCTGAAGTGACCTGCGGCAAAAAAACCTTTGTGCTGCACGAGAACGAATCGACCTTTATTCCAGCCGGCACCGTTCATCGGCTCGCAAATCCGGGCCGGGTCGAATTGCACATGATCGAAGTGCAATCGGGCGAGTATGTCGGCGAAGACGACATCGTCCGTCTGGTCGACGATTACGGCCGTGGCGGCGGCACGCCGGCGCCGCGGCGCGTCAAGGCGGCGAAGGCGAAAGGCAAGACCCGCCGCAAAGCGGGCGCGGTGCCCTCAGCGCGGCGGACGGCGCGACGCGGGCGGACGCGGCGGCGCGGGCGATGAATTCAACCATCAAACCATTTGGGCGCGGCGACGTGTTTGTCGGCGCCACTCTGCTCAACAATCCCGCCGACGATCATGCCGGCCAAGGCCGCATCATCCAGTACGACGCCGATCTCAACGAAAAGGGCGTGCTGTGGGTCGAGGGCACGACGCATCTGATCGGCGGGCTCACCTTTGATGCCGATGGCACCATGTGGGCGTTCGATAATCTTGAGTGGTTGATGGTGAAGATCGCGCCCGACGGCCGGCAGATTTATTGCGGTCGGATGGTCGAGCGCGCGACGGGAAAAGTCGCGTTCCTTGCCAACGGCCATTATGTCCTGACCGAGTATTTCAAGGGCGATGCCCAGCCACAGACCTTGACCACCCGCTACAAGACCTTGCCCGGTAAGTTGGGGCAGGTCGGCACGGGCTTGCTGTGGGAATTCGATGCCGCGGGCAAGCTCGTTCGTACCCATGAACCCGAGGTCCATGGCGGCGTCAGCCGGTCGATGGCCGTAACACACGCCGCGCTCGCCTCTGACGGACGCACCTTGATCTATACCTCCGAGACCGGCACGCGGGTGATGCGCTACGACGTCATCGCAGCGAAGCAGTTGCCCGATCTGATGGTCCTGCCGGCATCCGAACCGGGACGGCCGCCGAACATGGTGTTCGATGTCGCGACCGACGGCGGCAAGGTGCTGTTGCCGCTCGGCAATCGGCTTGAGGTGCGCGGCGAAGACGGCGCCGAGCGCGCCCGCTGGCCGCTGCCGGGTTTCGGCTGGGCGCTGGTCGCGGCCGGGATCGGCGGCGATGTCGCTTACGTCGCCAACTGGTTCTCGGGCGATGTCGTCAAACTCTCGCTGACCGACGGCTCGATCGGCGCCAAGATTACGATCGCGCCCAAGAGTCTCTCGGGCCTGGTTCAGTTTGCTAGATAGGAGACGCCGTTATGCTTATCACCATGATCTGTCTCGACAAGCCGGGGCACGTCGAGCTCCGCATGAAAACGCGCCCGGCGCATCTCGAATGGATCAACGCCAAGACGCCGCCGGCGCTGTTCATCGGACCGATCCTGGCCGATGACAACGAAACCCTGATCGGCAGTCTTTACATCTGCGAGTTCGATTCGCTCGCCGCCGCCCGCGCCTTCCAAAAAGAAGACCCGTATCAACAGGCCGGCCTCTTCGAGCGCGTCATCATCCAGCCCACCCGCAAACTCTTCCCCAAAGCGTAATCCCCCATAAATAGGGTACGACCCTAATTAAAATATACAAAACATATGAAAATCAATTCGATATATCGATATCCCCTGAAGGGCTTCAGCGCCGAGCGACTCGCGCGGGCCGAGCTCAAGGCCGGTCGCGTCATCGACGGTGACCGCCGCTTCGTGCTGCGTCACGCCGCGAGCAAGTTCGATCCGGCGGCGCCCACGTGGCAGCGCAAGGCAGAGTTTGTCGTGCTGGCGCATGGATCGGCGCCGGCGACCGTCGAGACGCGGTTTGAAGCCGCGACCGGGGTCATGACGGTCGCGCAGAAAAACGGGCATCAGCTTTTTGTCGGCAATGTCATGACCGACGCCGGCCGTCGTGGGGCAAGTTTTGTACTGAGCCAGGTGGTGAAAGACGGCCGCGGCGCGGTTGAACTGATCGATGCCGGCGCCCTCGCCATGACCGACATCCAAACGCCGGCGCTGTCGCTGATCAATCTCGCTTCGGTCAAGGCGCTCTCCGACAAAGTCGGCATTGCCCTCGACCCGATGCGCTTTCGCGGAAATATTCTGATCGAAGATGCCGCGCCGTGGGCCGAATTCGAGCTGGTCGGCAAGTCGCTCAGGCTCGGCGGCGCGACCGGCCGCGTGATGAAGCGAATCGATCGCTGCGCGGCGACGTCGGTCGATCCGGCGACGGCGACCAAGGACATCAACGTCGTCGCGATGCTGCAGCAGCACTTCAGTCATATCGACTGCGGCATATACATCGAGATCACCGGCGCTGGCACGATCAAGGCCGGCGATGCCATCACGGTGGCATGAGCGAGATCCTCTGCCGCCTTGCCGATCTTAACGCCAACGGCGCAAAGGAAATCGTGCGCCAGGACGGTAATCGGCGCGCCACCATGTTTGTCGTACGCTACGAAGGGCGAACCCATGCGTACGTCAATTCATGCCCGCATGCCCGGTTGCCGCTCAATTGGAATGATGACGTCTTCTTCGACTCGACCGGTCGCTACATTCTCTGCGCCAACCACTCGGCGCGATTCGACGCGGCGTCCGGGCAATGCGTCAGCGGCCCCTGCAAGGGGCTGTCGTTGACGCCGGTTGAAATCGCCGTCGACGGCGACGCGGTTGTCTTGAGGCAGCCATTCCCGATGTCGTAACGTCGACCCCTCAGGAGACCCGCCATGTCCCAAGACACCGTGATCGATGTTCCGCCCGTCGTCGCCAAGACGGCACATGTCGACGCCCGCAAGTACGCGGACATGTACCAGGAGTCGGTCAAAGATCAGCTCGGCTTCTGGCGCGCCCAGGGTCAGCGGCTGGAATGGACTGTGCCTTATCGCTCGGTGAAGGACGTGTCGTTCGATGCCAAGGATCTCCACATCCGCTGGTATCACGATGGCCGGCTGAACGCGTCGGTCAATTGCCTCGATCGGCATTTGGCCACCCGCGCGACGCAGACCGCGATCATCTGGGAGGGCGACGAGCCCAACCAGTCGAAGCGCGTGACGTATGCCGAGCTGCACGAAATGGTCTGCCGGCTCGCCAACACATTGGAAGCTCTCGGCGTCAAGAAAGGCGATCGTGTCTGCATTTATCTGCCGATGATCGTCGAGGCCGCGGTCGCCATGCTCGCCTGCGCGCGCATTGGCGCGGTGCACTCGGTGGTGTTCGGCGGCTTCGCGCCGCACTCGGTGGCGGATCGCATCAACGACTGCCAGGCGTCGCTTGTGATCACCGCCGACGAGGGCGTGCGCGGCGGCAAGAAGATTCCGCTCAAGGCCAATGTCGATGAGGCGCTGAAGCACGCGCCGTCGGTGAAACACGTCATTGTCGTCAAGCACACCGGCGGCGCCATCGACATGAAATCGCCGCGCGACGTTTGGTATCACGTCATGACGGCCAAAGCCGCGAAGTGGGCGGACCCGACCGAGATAAACGCCGAGGACCCGCTGTTCATCCTCTACACCTCGGGCTCGACCGGTAAACCCAAAGGCGTGTTGCACACGACCGGTGGTTATCTGGTCTACGCCGCGATGACCCATGAGTACGTGTTCGACTACAAGGACGGCGACATTTATTGGTGCACTGCCGACGTCGGCTGGGTGACGGGGCACAGCTACATCGTCTATGGGCCGCTCGCCAACGGCGCGACTACGCTGATGTTCGAGGGCGCGCCCAACTATCCGGACACCTCGCGCTTCTGGCGGGTGATCGACAAGCACGGCGTGAATATTTTCTACACGGCGCCCACCGCAATTCGCGCGCTGATGCGCGATGGCGACGCGCCGGTGAAGCGCACCTCACGCGCGACGCTGCGGTTGCTCGGCACCGTCGGCGAGCCGATCAATCCGGAAGCCTGGCTGTGGTATCACCGCGTCGTCGGCAATGGCCGCTGCCCGATCGTCGATACCTGGTGGCAGACCGAGACCGGCGGAATTCTGATCTCGCCGTTGCCGGGCGCGACCAAACTGAAGCCGGGTTCGGCGACCAAACCATTTTTTGGCATCAAGCCGGCCATCGTCGACGCCAATGGCACCGTGCTCGAAGGCGCGTGCACCGGAAATCTGTGTCTCACGGACTCCTGGCCAGGCCAGATGCGCACGGTCTATGGCGATCACCAACGCTTCATCGACACTTACTTCAAGACCTATCCCGGCAAGTACTTCACCGGCGACGGCTGCCGGCGCGACGAGGACGGCTACTACTGGATCACCGGCCGAGTCGACGATGTCATCAACGTGGCGGGTCACCGGCTCGGCACGGCGGAAGTGGAAAGCGCGCTGGTCGGGCATCAGGCCGTGGCGGAAGCCGCCGTGGTCGGCTATCCGCACGACATCAAGGGCACGGGCATCTATGCCTTCGTGACGCTCAAGGCGGGCACACAGCCGAGCGACGCGCTCCGGAAGGAACTGATTGATTGGGTCGCGAAAGATTTGAGCCCGATCGCCAAGCCCGACGTACTCCAGTGGGCGCCCGGACTGCCGAAAACGCGCTCAGGCAAAATCATGCGGCGCATCCTGCGCAAGATCGCCGAGAACGAACTCGGCAATCTCGGCGACACCTCGACGCTGGCCGATCCCG
>VGEM01000204.1 GCA_016869315.1 Alphaproteobacteria bacterium
CTGATGACGGCGCCGGGCCCGGCACGAAGCGCCGTGTGAAGCACCGCACGCCGTTCGGTCGTATTGACGATCTCGCCCGCGAACATCGCATCACGCGCCGCCTCGACGCCGCGCGCCCGCGCGAGATCAACCAACAGCTTGACCGTCTGCTTGGTGACGCGCTGCTTGGAATAATCGATCAGCAGCGGCCCAAGCCGCGCAGAAAACGCCGCGAAGCGCTTTGGGTCGCGCGCGAACATCGCGCGGAGGTGGGTCTTTGCGGTCGACCGGCCATGGGCGCGGAGCGCGCGCCACGCCGATGTCGCTGTCGGCGTACGGCTCACGCTTTGGCCCGGCGCGATTGCAACAGCGGTTGAATCTGCTTGCCGAAATCGTCGAGGTCTCTCACGAAATCGGGGAAGGCAAACATGCAGGCCGCCACTTTGGCTTCGTCGTAGATGCGATCCAGGTATCTGGCGATGGTCGCGGGCGAACCGACCAGAGTCGGCAGGCCCATGAACATCGATTTCCGCTTCAGGCTCGCTGACATCCCATCGGATTTGTCGAGTTCGGCCTGGCCGACGAGGCGGGCAATCGCCTTCTCGTCGGCGCCGGCGACGATGTGCTCGAAGCGCTTCGCCGCGTCGGCGTCGGTCTCGGCGGCGATAATGTTGAACAACGCAATGGTGCCGACCGACCGGCCCAAGGGCTTGGCCGTCGCCTGCAGATTTGAAGTGATATCCTGGAATTTCTTGATATCGGCCTCGATGTCGCCGATATTGCCGCCGGCGATGACGAAATTGCGTTCGCCCTTCTCGGCGGTGAACTTGATGCCGCGGCCCGACTGACCGGCGCAGACCAGCGGTATGATGGTGGATGGCGCCGGTTTGATCTCGGCGTCGTTCATGGTGAAATACTTGCCCTTGAAGTTCGATTTGCCGGTCGCCCACAGCTCGCGAAGAATGGTGACGTACTCGTCGGCGTAGTCGTAGCGCGACTCAAAATGCACGTCGCCGGGCCACAGGCCCATCTGCAGAAACTCGTCTTTGTACCAACCGGAGACAATGTTGAGGCCGAAGCGCCCCGGGCACACCGCCTCGATGGTCGCCGCCATGCGCGCCGCCACCGCCGGATGCAGCGACAGATTGGTCACTGACGGAAACAACTTGATCGTCTTGGTGATCGGCGCCAGCGACGCCGTCAGCGTGAACGAGTCGAGGGCATAGTCCCAATATTCGATTTCGCCGCCGAAGCCGCGGAACTTGACCATCGACAGCGCGAAGTCGAAACCGAGCGCCTCGCACTTCAAGGTCACGTCGCGATTAAGCTCCCACGTCGGCCAGGTCGGCGGCACGTTGCGCGACATGATGAAGCCGCCTTTAGCGATGGGCAGAAAGATGCCGATTTCCATGGGCATGCGTGAAGTCCCCTATCCTTCGGAGTGACTCCCCCTCACCGCCTTTCCGCCCTTACTTGCGCTTCGGCGGAACCGGCACCCTCTCCCCAGCGGGGAGAAGGCCGGGGTAAGGGGGTTCTTGCCGCGAATAGTCGGCGGAATTTCCACGCGCCGTCAATGCCCGCGCCGGCCTCGGCGCTACTTGCTTTTGGTATTTCCACCGCCGGAATTTGCCGGCCCCACAACCACCACCTTCAACGTCGCTGGGTCGTAGATCCGCCTGGCGACGCGGTTGGCGTCTTCGAGCGTGACCTTGTTGATCAGATCGTTGCGCTCGTCGAGGTACTTGAGGCCCAATTTGTCGCGCTGCACGGCGACCAGGGTGTCGGCGATGCGCGTGGTCGCAGTGAAACGCAGCGGCCACGCACCGGTGAGATAGTCCTTCGCGCCTTGGAGTTCCTCGGCGGTGATGCCGCTTTCGTTCAACTTCCGCCACTCGTCGCGGAATACGGCAATGCTTTCTTCGGCGGCTTCGGCACGCGTGCCGGCCCCGGCCATGACGAAGGCGCCAACGTCGAGCGGCTGAAGCGACGAGAACACACTGTAGGCGAGGCCGCGCTTTTCGCGAATCTCGTCCATCAGCCGCGAAGTGAACGAGCCCGAACCGAACACGTAGTCGACCACCTGGGCGGTGTACCAATCGGGATCGCTGCGACGGATGCCTTGCTGGCCGAGATAGATCACGCTTTGCGGCAATTTCTTCTCGACCCGCACCACGTTGGCGGCGGCTGCAATCGGCGCCTCGGGCAACGCGGTCGCGAGGCCGGTCATCGCCGGCAGTCTGCCGAAGGCGCGATCGAGCGCGCGACCAAGCTGCCTGGCCGTGATATCGCCCGACGCCGCGACGATCAGCCGATCCCTGGCGAAGCGCGCCTTGGCCCACGCCTTGAAGTCATCGGCGCCGAGCTGTGCCACGGTCTCGGCGGTGCCATCGTCGTTGCGACCGTAAGGATGATCGCCGAACAGCGCTGTCATCAGGGTCGACGCGGCGATGCGATTGGGATTTTCGGTGTCGCTCTTGATCTTGATCAGGATCTGCTTGCGGATCCGATCGATCGGTTCCGCGTCGAAGCGAGGTTGCGTCAGCGCAAGCGCCAGCAGATCGAGCGCGGCGTCGAGATTGTCGGTGGTCGCGGTGATCGAGCCGGCGATGGCGTCCTTGTCGGCGCCGACGCGCCAGCGGATCGAGCGGTTCTCGAGTTCGCTTTGAAATTCGAAACTGTCCTTGTCTCCGGCGCCCTCGTCCAGCAGCGCGGTCGCGAAGTTCGAGAGTCCCGCCCGTTCGTTCGGGTCGAGCGCCGAGCCGCCGGCAAAGTAGAACGACAGCGCAACGATCTGATTCCCGTGATCTTCGTTGAGATAGGCCGAAATGCCGCCCGGGCTCTTGACCGCCTTCACATCCATCGCCGCGACCGGCGCCGCAATGGCGGCGCACATCGCAAGGATTGTCGCGATCCGTGTCATGGCGCGGTCTCCTTCGGCAGGAGAATTCCGGTTGCCGACGGCGCCGACGCGAACAACGCCTTGGCTGCCGAGCGCACACGATCCGCGGTGATCGTCTCGAGCCGCTTGTCCCAGTTCTCGAGGTCGGCCAGCGGCAAGCCGGTCGCGACCCACGCACCGACCCGCTGGGCGGCGCCGAGCGGCGAATCCTTCAGGAAGATCAGCGACGTCTTCATGCGTTGTTTGGCCTTGGCGACGTCGTCGTCGCTGATGCCGCCACCGAGAATCTTGCGCATTTCCTCGTCCATGGCCTTTTCGGCCTCCGCCAGCTCGATTCCCGGATTGGGCGTCACGTCGAGATACATACTGCCGTGGCTCGCCGCGGAGCCGTCGTAGCCGGCGCCCGCGGACGCCGCGATCTCGCGATCGACCACCAGCGCGCGATAGAGTTTCGACGTGGCGCCGCCGCCGGCGATTTCGGCAAACACCGTCAGCGCATCGACATCGGCCTGATCGCCGGTCGCGTAGCTGGGCGCGACATAGCGGCGATAAAGGCTCGGCTGCTTGACCCGCTCGTCGTGGTAGGTGACGCGCACATCGGCGCCGGGCATCAGCTTTGGCGGAGCGGGCCGTACGAATTTTTCGCCGCCGCGCGGAATGACGCCGTAGTATTTTTCAGCGAGCGGTTTCAACGTCTTTGCCGTGATGTCGCCCGAGATCACCAGGATCGCGTTCTCCGGCGCGTAGAATCGCTTGTAGAATTGCAACGCATCCTCGCGATTGAGCCCCGCCATCTCCTCAGGCCAGCCGATCACCGGCGTGCCGTAGCGATGCGTCATCCACAAGGCCGCCGACAGGCGCTCATCGAGGATCGAACCCGGACGGTTGTCGACCCGCATGCGGCGTTCCTCAATGATGACATCGCGTTCGGTGGCGACATCCTCCTCGCTCAGGATCAGGTTGCGCATCCGGTCGGCCTCGAGCTCCATCATCTTGGGCAGACGGTCGACCGCGATATTCTGGTAATAGCCGGTGTATTCGAACGACGTGAATGCGTTCTGGTCGCCGCCGTTCCGCGCGACCACCTGGTTGATCTCGCCGGCGGGATGCGTCGGCGTGCCCTTGAACATCAAGTGCTCCAGAAAGTGGGCGATGCCCGACTTGCCGGGCGGCTCGTCGACCGCGCCGACGCGATACCACACCATATGCGCCACCACCGGCGCGCGGTGGTTGGGGATGACCACGACCTCCATGCCATTATCGAGCGTGAAACTCTCGGCGCCGTAGATGGCGGCGTGCGCCGAAGCCGGCAGCATCAGAAGACCAAGGGCGGCAAACAGAGATCGGACAAGGGTCATGGGAGAATTCGGCGGTTGGTTGGGAAAGTGTGATAGACCATAGCCTCTTGGCCCGCCCCCTCAAGGGTCGATCGACATTATTCCGCTGTTAGAATCGTGGCCCCGACCCGCACGCCCGCCGCACTCCCAATCGCATCGACGACCATGGCCATCCTCCGCATGGCGTGGGCCGAGCGCAAACCGGCACTCACCTACGCTATGGTGCCGTTCGGACTGATGGCTGCGCTCGACCTCGGCGGAACCGTGGCCGGCGTTAACGTGCTGAGCGAGCAATGGTGGATGGCGACAGCGTCAGCCATTTTCGTCGTCGCCTTCGCGCCGTTCACCGTCAGCTGGCTGCGCCTTCTGTTCGACGGCCCGACGGCGGCGCAAAGACCGCTGTTCGCGCTTGGCGCTACTGAATGGCACGTCATTCGCCTCAACATTCTGCTGTCGTTCATCGTTCTCGGCACGGTGCTTTTGGGCGCAGCCCTGGTTGCCGCTTTGGGGGCGGCCGGCGCCGAGGGCGGCAGGATCCTCGGCACCGTCTTGATTGGGTTGGCGGCCGTCGTTGCCGTGATCGGCATCGGCATCGTTCTCACCCGTCTGACTATGGCAGTGGCCTACGCCGCGCTCGATCGCGGCATCGACTTGACCATGGCCTGGACGATCACCGCGGGCTTTTCAATCCGGCTCACCGTTCTGCACGCCATCATGGCGGTGATCGCTTTCGGAACGGCAGAGGTCGTATACGTGTCGCAAGACTATGTCGGCGCGCTCGCCGGCGTCGCCGACGAAACCCGCGCTGGCGGCTGGGCGCTGTTCACGTCCGTCACGGCCACGCTGGCAAACCTGTTCTTCCTGCTGCTGGTCAACACGTTGTTTGCCTACACCGTGCGCAAGATCGACCTTGGCGAGCTCGGCACCGGCATGGGGTTATTGCCGCCCGCCGATCGCGTCGTCACCTCCAAGAATTTCGCCAGCGCTGTTGAATACATCGCCAAGGTCCGCGCCGAGGGATCGAAAGACACCATCACCGACTTCCGCGCGCTGATCGATAAGTTCGGCGCCAACTTCCCGCTTCCCGCCGGCACGACGGTGACCAGGATCGATTGCGGCGGCGTGCCGGCGGCGTGGATCGACGCGACGGCCGTGCGCGGCGATCATGTCGTGCTGTATTTTCATGGCGGCGGGTTTTCGGCGGGCAGCTCGACCTCGCACGCCCGCGCCGCCGCCGACATCGGCGCCGCCGCCAAGGCGCGCGTGCTGATCGTCGATTATCGCCGCGCGCCCGAGCACCCTTTCCCCGCCGCCGTCGACGACTGCGCCGCCGCATACGGCTGGCTGCTGTCGCAGGGGATCAAGCCCAGCCGCGTCGCCTTCGCCGGCGATTCCGCCGGTGGCGGCCTCGTGGTCTCAGTGATGCTGAAGGCGCGCGACCGGGGCCAACCGATGCCGGCGTGCGGCGTGTGTCTCTCGCCGTGGGTCGATCTCACCTGCGCCGGCGACACCTATCGCCTGAAAAAAAAAGAGGATCCGATCGGCTCATTTGAGGTGCTGTCGGATGCGGCGAAAAACTATCTCGGTGCCGCCGACCCAGCGGCGCCGCTGGCGTCGCCGGTCAACGCCGATCTCAAGGGACTGCCGCCGCTGCTGATCCAGGTCGGCTCGCGCGAAGTGTTGCTCCGCGACGCCATCACGCTCGCCCGATCCGCCCGCGCGGCGGGCGTCGCGGTCACGTTCGAACAATGGCCGGGCATGATCCACAACTGGCACATGCTCGCCGATATCTTCGAGGATGGTCGCTATGCAAACCTCAGGATCGGAGAGTTCTTGCGTAGCGCTTGGGGTTCGTAGCAGAACATATCCACGCTCAAACAGGAGACTGCGTCATGGGTGAAATTGTCGCACCGGAAGGATCGCCCCTCAGCGTCGCCGTGATCGGCGTCGAGGATATGGACAAATCGCTCGCGTTCTATCGCGACACCATTGGCCTCACCGCCAGCTCGACGTTGGTCTGGGAAGGTCCGGATTTCGAGAAATTCTGGCACCTGCTGCCGGGCTCCAAGGCCGAGGCTGTGTTCTGCGAATTGCCCGGAGTCCCGGTCGGTCGTGTGCTGCTGCTCAAGTTCGATGCGGCGAAGCGCAGGCGCATCCGCCCCGACGACGTGGCGCGCGCCTTCGGCCTGGTCAATCTCAATTTCTATTCCGACGATATCCGCGCCGACACCAAGAAACTTCAAGCGCTCGGCTACAAGTTCTGGTCTGAGCCGACCCACTATAATCTCTCGGCGTCCGCCGGCGCGCCGACGGAGGTGGTGTTCGACGGTCCGGATTCCGTCGCGATCAACCTGGTCGAGCTGACCGGCACCGACCCCAACACCCGCGTCGGCCAGATGCGCGCCTACGTCCGCGACCACGGCCGCACGCCGACCGGCTTCACGCCGGTGGTGACGACGTCGCACTGCGCCCGCAATGTCACCAAGGCGGCGGAGTTCTATACGAAGGTCTTGAAGTCGGGAATCCTAATCGACGCGGTAATGTCGAGCCCCGAGCAGAATCTCTTCTTGCGCCTCCCCGAGAAAAGCAAAACCGCG
>VGEM01000205.1 GCA_016869315.1 Alphaproteobacteria bacterium
ACACGCTCTTGACGGCCGTGAAGGCGGCTGAGCGCGGCGCCTTCGAA
Organism: Alphaproteobacteria bacterium; assembly: GCA_016869315.1. Lineage (GTDB taxonomy): Bacteria > Pseudomonadota > Alphaproteobacteria > Rhodospirillales > Rhodospirillaceae > VGEM01. The sequence goes on from VGEM01000205.1 coordinate 48, forward strand.
TATCTCCCAAAGCCTTTTGATCTCGGGGAACTGGTCAATGTGGTGAAGCGGGCGGTGGCCAATCGGCAAAACGAAACGACGCCGGCCGCTGAAGCGAAAAATTCGGAAAAACTGCCGATCATCGGCCGCTCGCCGGCCATGCAAGACATCTATCGGACGGTCGCGCGATTGATGAACTCTGATCTGACCGTGATGATCACCGGCGAGTCAGGCACGGGCAAGGAACTGGTTGCTCGCGCGCTGCACGATTTCGGGCGCCGGCGCAGCGGCCCGTTCGTCGCCGTCAACATGGCCGCAATTCCGCGCGAGTTGATCGAGAGCGAGTTGTTTGGTCACGAAAGGGGATCGTTTACCGGCGCGACCATGCGCGCGACCGGGCGTTTCGAGCAAGCCGAGGGCGGTACGTTGTTCCTGGACGAGATCGGCGATATGCCGCACGATGCCCAAACACGCCTGCTTCGCGTGCTTCAGGACGGCCGTTACACGCTGGTTGGCGGGCGCACCGCGATCAAGTCCAACGTCAGGATCATCGCCGCCACGCACCGCGATCTGCAAAGCCTGATCCGCGCCGGGGTGTTCCGCGAGGACCTCTACTTCCGGCTCAACGTGGTGCCGATCCGCATTCCGCCTTTGCGTTTGCGGCCCGAGGATATTCCGGAATTGGTCGCTCACTTTCTCTCGGCAGCGACCGGTGCAGGGTTGCCACTCAAGTCGATCGAGCCGGCCGGCATCGAGCGGCTCAAGACCTATCGCTGGCCCGGCAACGTGCGCGAGCTCGAGAATCTGGTGAAGCGTCTTGCCGCGCTCTATACCGAACCGACCATTTCAGCGGGGGTGATCGAGCAGGAGTTGGCCGAGCATGCCGCCGCGCTCGACAACCGGGACGCCGCGCCATCGCAATCCTTGAGCGAGGCCGCCGAACGCCACTTGCGTGTTCACTTCGAGAACAGTCCGGCCGAGATGCCACCACCCGGCCTGTACGATCGGGTCCTTCAGGAAATCGAACGCCCGCTGATTCAACTCACCTTGCAGGCAACCCGCGGCAATCAAATCAAAGCGGCAGAAATCCTCGGGCTCAACCGCAATACCCTTCGCAAGAAAATTCGCGAGCTCGACATCAACATCGTGCGGGGGATCAAATGAGCGCCGATGGCGCCATCGTCGCTCGCGGACGCGCATTGCCGTCGCATCGCATGCTGTTACGCGCGGCTGTGTGGGCGCGTCAGACCAATTTCTGGCAGCGCCTGGCGATCGTGCTCGCGATCGCCACCGGCCTGTCGGGCCTGGCTACCTATGCGGCGTTTTCAGGCTGGTCATGGATTGGCGTGCCGGCCGGCTCGGTCGTCGTGTTGCTCTATGTCGATGTCCTGTTGTTGCTCGCCCTGACGGCCGTCGTGGCGCAACGCATGATCAGGTTGTGGGCAGAGCGGCGGGCCGATCGCGTGGGATCGCGCCTTCACGTCAGGCTCGCGGCGCTATTTGGAGCCATCGCGGCGATCCCCGCCGTGGCCATGACGATATTTTCGGCGCTGCTTTTTAATTTTGGACTTCAATCGTGGTTCAGCGAGCGCGTGTCGAGCGTCCTCAACGAATCCTCGGCCATCGCCAAAGCCTATTTGCAGGAGCATCAGCGCGTCATCAGAGCGGACGCGCTCGCGGTTGCCAACGACATCAACCGGCAGTGGCCGCAACTCAGCCTCGATCCCAAGGTGCTCGAATCGTTCATCGCCACTCAAGCGGCGTTCCGGGGCCTCACCGAAGCCGTCATCTTCACCTCTCAGTGGCAGGTTATCGCCAAGACCGGCTACACTTTCGCGCTGCAGTCAGGCGAGCAGATCCCGATCCAGTCGATCGCCCAGGCCGACATTGGTGAAGTCGCGGTGGTGACGGGCGAACAATCCGACCGCGTGCGCGCCCTGGTCAAGCTCGAAGCCTTTCCTGCCGCCTACCTCTATGTCGGCAGGTTCATCGACTCTCGTGTTCTCGCGCGGGTGGCCGAGACCAACGAAGCTGTCGACGAGTTCAAGAAACTCGAAAGCGAGCGCTCGGATCTGGAACTTAGCTTTACCGCGGTGTTCATCGTACTCGCATTGCTGTTGTTGCTGATCGCGGTCTGGGTCGGCCTGACGTTCGCGGACCGCATCGCGCAGCCGCTCGTCAGATTGATTGGCGCGTCGGATCGCATCGGCCAAGGCGACTTTGGCGTTCGTGTGCCGGAGATCGTCGCCAGCGACGAAGTTGCAACGTTGGGCCGCGCTTTCAACCGCATGACCCGCCGGCTCGAAGATCAGCAGCGTGACCTGAAGACTGCGTACGGCGAGCTCGATGAACGGCGACGGTTTACCGAAACGGTGCTGGCAGGTGTCAGCTCGGGCGTGATCGGTCTCGATCCGCGCGGCGCCGTTCGCCTGCCCAATCGATCGGCGCTTCGGTTGCTCGGTGTCGACAGCGCGCGGATGGTAGGTCGGCCGGTGACGGAGGTCGTTCCCGAATTCGCGGAACTGATTGGCACCGTCCAAGCCTTGCCGGCGCGGCCACAGCAGCGTGAGATTCAAATCGTGCGCGACGGCAAGACACAGGTGTTCTTGGCGCGTTGCGCCGCCGAACACGATGGCGAGCACGTCGTCGGGCTGGTGCTGACCTTTGACGACATTACCGAGTTGCAAGCGGCCCAGCGCAAGGCCGCGTGGGCCGACGTCGCAAGACGCATCGCTCACGAAATCAAGAATCCGCTGACCCCGATCCAGCTTGCGGCCGAGCGCCTCAAACGGCGGTGCGCCGATAAACTTGGCGAAGAAGGCGGACTGATTGCCCAGTGTACCGAGACAATCGTCCGACATGTCGGCGACATCGGGAAAATGGTCGACGAGTTTTCGTCGTTTGCACGCATGCCGGCTCCGGTCATGGCCCCGCACGATCTGCGCAAGGTCGTATCCGACGCCGTTGTCTTGCAACGCACAGCCTTTCCGTTGATCGCATTCGACATCACAGTTCCGGATACGCCCGTAATCGCGAAGTGCGATGCGCGCATGGTCGCCCAGGCCTTGACGAACGTTCTTAAGAACGCGGTTGAGGCCATCGAGGCGAGAAGCGGCAACGCGCCCGCCGGCCGAATCGCGCTGGGACTCAACGTCAGTGGCGACACCTGCGCGATAACCGTGACCGACAACGGCGTCGGGCTTCCGCAGCACGAGCGCCACCGCCTGACCGAGCCATATGTGACCACCCGTGCCAAAGGCACCGGCCTTGGGCTCGCGATCGTGAAGAAGATTTTCGAGGACCATGGCGGCGCCGTGTCGCTCGCCGACGGCAAAGACGGCGGGGCTGTCGTGACCATGACGATTCCCGCCGGCAGCTCTGCCGTCCCCATCGCCGTACATGCCGCACAATAGGATTTTGTCGTATGAGCCGTGACATCTTGATCATCGACGACGAGGCCGACATCCGCACAGGAATCGCAGGGATTCTTCAGGACGAAGGGTACAGCTCGCGCGAAGCGGCCAATGCCGATCAAGCGCTTGAATTGGTCAAAGCCAAGGCGCCGAGCGCCATCGTGCTCGATATCTGGCTCGAGAACAGCCGGCTCGACGGCCTCGATCTGCTGGGCGCAATCAAGGCCATGCGCCCCGCGGTGCCGATCATCATGATCAGTGGCCATGGCACGATCGAGACCGCGGTCAAGGCGATCAAGATCGGTGCCTACGATTTCATCGAAAAGCCGTTTCAGACCGATCGACTCTTGCTGGTTCTCGAACGTGCCATCGAGGCGGCGCGGCTCAAGCTCGAAAATCTGCAGCTGCGCAACCGGGCCGGGGAGCCGGATCGGCTGGTCGGGACGTGCTCCGCCATGGCGAACCTGCGTCGCACCATCGATCGGGTCGGACCGACCGGATCACGGGTGCTGATCTCGGGTCCCGGCGGTTCGGGCAAGGAACTCGTCGCCCGGCAAATCCATCTCAAGTCGCCGCGTGCCGAAGGGCCCTTCGTCGTTTGCAACTGTGCCTCGCTGCATCCCGATCGGCTTCAGGAGATTCTATTTGGCGCCGGCACGGGCGCGGATCGCGCGCTCGGATTGGTCGACCTGGCTGACGGCGGCACTCTGTTGCTTGACGAAGTCGCCGACATGCCGGCGGCCACCCAAAGCCGCATCATTCGAATCCTGCAAGATCAGCGCCTCGAACGCGGCGCCGGGGCGGTCGACCTCGACGTGCGGATCATCGCGACCACCAATCGCGACCTGTTGGCGGAGGTCGGCAACGGCAACTTCCGAGAGGAGTTGTTCTACCGCTTGAGCGTGGTCCCTATTCAAGTTCCGTCATTGTCCGACCGACGCGAGGATATCCCCGAACTGGCGCGGTATCTGGTCGAGCGGGCGAGTGGGGCGAGCGGTCTGCCGCGGCGCCAACTGGGGGAGGATGCGCTGACGGCGCTGCAAAGCTACCACTGGCCGGGGAACGTCCGGCAGTTGCGCAACGTGATCGACTGGCTGCTGATTATGGCGCCTGGCGGAGCCCAGGATCAGATCAGGGCCGACATGTTGCCGGGCGAAATCGCCAGCGACACGCCGCAAATGCTGCGACTGCAACGCTCGGACGAGATCATGACGCTGCCGCTGCGCGAGGCGCGCGAGATGTTCGAACGCGAATATCTTTTGGCGCAGGTCGTTCGCTATGGCGGAAACATTTCGCGCACCGCCGAATTTGTCAAAATGGAGCGCTCGGCCCTGCATCGCAAACTCAAGTCGCTTGGCGTATCGGGCGACTTGCGCCAGCAACGCCGGGGCGGCCGTAACGTCGAGTAGCATCATATGAAAATCGTCATCTCCGGCGCCGGCGAAGTCGGTTCGGCCATTGCCCGCTACCTTTCGCAGGAAGGCGCCGACATTACCGTAATCGATCAGCGCGCCGATCTCGTGCGTCAGCTCGCCGAGACGATCGACGTGACCACCGTCGTCGGCCATGCCTCGCACCCCGACGTGCTTGAACGCGCCGGGCTTCGCGACGCGGACATGTTGATCGCCGTCACCTACGCCGACGAAGTCAACATGATCGCCTGCGAAATCGCCAATGCCCTGTTCAAGGTCCCGACCAAGATCGCCCGCGTCAGAAGCCAGGTTTACCTCGATCCGAGCTGGTCGGATCTTTTCACGCAGCGCGGCATTCCGATCGACGTGATCATCTCACCCGAAGTCGAGGTGGCGCGCGCCATCAAGCGACGTATCGAGGTTCCGGGCGCGCTCGACATCATCCCGTTGGCGGACGACAAAGTGCGTCTGGTCGGCGTTCGGTGCTCGGCGCAAACGCCAATTCTGTCGACCCCGCTGCGGCAGCTCACGAGTTTGTTCCCGGAAATGAAGATTGTCGTGGTCGGGATCAAGCGCGGCGATCGGGTGATCGTCCCCAAGGCTGAAGACGAGATGTTCGAAGGCGACGACGTGTACTTCGTCGTGGCCTCCGACCAGTGCCAGCGCGCGCTCGCGGCGTTCGGTCACGAAGAACCGGCGACGCGCCGGAGCGTCATTCTCGGCGGCGGTAACATCGGGCTGTTCGTGGCGCGTCAGCTCGAACGCGAACACCCCGAGATTCGGGTCACGATGATCGAGAATGACCGTGCCCGCGCCGAGTTTCTGTCGCGCGAATTCAAGAATGCGGTCGTCATCAACGGCGACGCCATGAACCCCGATATCCTGACCGAAGCGGGGATCCACCAGGCCGAGACCGCGATTGCCGTGACACAGCACGACGAAATCAATGTGCTGAGTTCGTTGCTGGCCAAGCGTAAAGGGGCGCAGCGCGTCATCACTCTGGTTAATCAGTCGGGTTACAACACCTTGATGGGCGACCTCGAGATCGACGTCGTCGTCAATCCGCGTTCGATCACCGTGTCGCGCATATTGCAGCACGTCCGCCGTGGACGCATTCACAGCGTTCATACCGTGCAGGAAAACTTCGGCGAACTCATCGAGGCCGACGCCATGCAGACCTCGCCGATGGTCGGAAAGCCGTTGCGCGAAGTCAATCTGCCGACCGGCTGTCGCTTCGGCGCCATCATTCGTGACGGCAAGCTGATCACGCCGCGCGGCGAAACGGTCGTCGCCACCGGCGATCGGATCGTCCTGTTCGCCGCCAAGGATGCCGTGAAGAAGGTCGAAAAGCTGTTTTCCGTTCGGTTGGAGTATTTCTGACCGATGTCGCATGTTGCCTACGTCAACGGCCGGTACCTGCCGCACAAGCAAGCCACGGTCCATATCGAGGATCGCGGATATCAATTCGCCGACGCGGTTTACGAAGTAACCTGCGTCTGGAATGGCCGTCCGGTCGACCATGCCGGGCACATGGTGCGTCTCGAGCGCTCGCTCGCCGAGCTCGGCGCCCAGATGCCGATGAGCAAGGCCGCGATGACGGTAGTGATTCGCGAGGTCGTGAATCGCAATCGGCTCGAACGCGGGATCGTCTATCTCCAGGTCGGCCGCGGCGTCGCGCCGCGGAATCATCTCTTCCCTGTCGGCCAAGTCAGGCCGACTCTGGTCGTGACGACACGGCATGGCGTCGGCCTTTCCGAAGCTGCCGCCCGGTCCGGCGTGAAGGTGATCACCCATCCCGATCAACGTTGGGGCAGGGTCGACATCAAGAGTGTTGGGTTGCTGGCTAACGCCATCGCCAAGCAAAAGGCCGCCGAGGCAAGTGCCTACGAAGCCTTGCTGGTGAAGAGCGACGGCACAGTGACGGAGGCAAGCTCATC
>VGEM01000206.1 GCA_016869315.1 Alphaproteobacteria bacterium
GTGATGTCGTCGCGGATGATGCAGCCGCGCGCGGCCGGTGTGGTGCTCTCGAGGTCTTCGGGATTGGCGCCGACATTGCCGATGTGGGGAAACGTGAAGGTGATGATCTGGCCCGCATAGGAAGGGTCGGTCATCACTTCCTGGTAGCCGGTGATCGAGGTGTTGAAGACGACTTCGCCGACCTTGTGACCGGTGGCGCCGACACCGCGGCCCCAAAAAATTTCTCCATCATCCAAGACCAAAACGGCCCTGGCGCCGCGCGGTTGCTGGGATGAGGAGAGGGTCGCCATCAGGCCTTGGTGCCTTTCGTGATCATGCCTTCACACCTGCGCTCGCGTGCTCGCGGCTCGCATCATCCCGCACCGCCATGCGCGCATGGCAGCGGAACGAGGCTCACCGTGTCTGACTAAGGTTTTAGAACGCGCGGCCCGGGCCGTTTCTGTCCGCGCGAGCGTATCCGCGCGCCGAAACGTTGGCGCGCTTCTTAAGCAAAGCGATTTGGCGAGTCAAGCAGCCGGCCTGTGGAAAACTCAGGGAATTCAAGCGTTTATTGCGGTTCGGAAGCTTTTGCCACGAATCGGTCGTTGGAGTAGTTTACGTCCCTTCCCGCGACCGCGAAGGCAGGGCCCAAGGCCGACGGCGCGGCGCGGATGTTCCGAAAGGCCAGACCCCATGCTTCGCGCCCGGCTCAACGAAGAGCTCAAGACTGCGATGCGCGCCAAGCAAGAGCGCGAGTTGTCGACAATTCGCCTGATCCTGGCCGCGCTCAAGGACCGCGATATCGCCGCCCGCGGCAAGGGTAATTACGACGGTATCAGCGAAGACGAAATTCTGCAGATGTTCAACGGCATGATCAAGCAGCGGCGTGACAGCATCGCCCTCTACGAGCAGGGCGGCCGTTGCGAGTTGGCCCAAAAGGAACAGGACGAGATTGTCATCATCCAGCGCTTCATGCCGAAGCAGCTCAGTGACGCCGAAGTGGACGGCGCGATCAAGGAAATCATTGGCGCGCTCGGCGCCAAGTCGCTCAAAGACATGGGCAAGGTGATGAATGCGCTCAAGGAAAAGTTCTCCGGCCAGATGGATTTCACCCGCGCCAGCGCGCTGGTGAAGCAGCATTTGTCGCAAGCCGCGTAAGCCGCGTCGGGGCCCCACGTGGCGCTCAACGACGACATCGTCAACGAAATCAAGGCCCGCCTCTCGGTCTCGGCGGTGATCGGCCGGCGTGTGAAGCTGCAGCGCCGTGGTCGCGAATGGGTGGGCTTAAGCCCCTTCAGCAACGAGAAGACGCCATCGTTCACCGTCAACGACGAAAAGGGGTTCTATCACTGCTTCTCGACCGGCCAGAGCGGCGACATTTTCACGTTCTTGATGAAGACCCAAAACCTCTCGTTCCCCGAGGCGCTGGAACAGCTGGCCGAAGATGCCGGCGTTGAGCTTCCGAAGGAAAGCCCCGAGGCGGCGGCGGCGGCAACCCGGAATACCAAGCTTCGCGAAGCGGTCGAGGCGGCCTGCGCCTTCTTCGAGCGCACGCTTCAGTCGGCCGAAGGCAAGAATGCGCTCGCGTATCTCGTTGGGCGCGGTCTCAGCGACGACACCATCAAGCGCTTTCGCCTGGGCTATGCCCCCAACGGCAACAAGCTCAAGGCCGAGCTGTTGAAGAAAGGATATCCCGAAGACGTGCTTCTTGAGGCGCGGCTAATCATGGAAAGCAAGGAAGGCCGCGAGTCCTTCGACTTTTTCCGCGATCGCGTCATGTTTCCGATCACAGACGTGCGCGGCCGGCCAATTGCATTCGGTGGACGGGTGATGGGCGACGGCGAGCCCAAATACCTGAATTCGCCCGATACGCCCTTGTTTGCCAAGGGCCGCATTCTCTATGGCCACGCACTCGCCAAATCGAGCGCGATCGACCGCAGGCAGATCATCGTCTGCGAGGGCTACATGGACGTGATCGCCTTGGCCCAGGCGGGGTTTGCCAACGCCGTGGCGCCGCTTGGCACGGCGCTGACCGAATCTCAGCTCGACCTCCTTTGGAAAATGGTGCCCGAGCCGATCCTTTGCTTTGACGGCGATAAAGCCGGCCAGCGTGCCGCCGGGCGTGCCGCCGGTGTTGCGCTCCGTAACTTGCGCCCGGGATTCTCGCTGCAGTTCGCCCTGCTGACGGCCGGCAAAGACCCCGACGAACTCATCCGCCGCTCGGGCGCCGCCGCAATGGAAGCCGTCCTCACCGACGTGTTGCCGTTATCTGAAGTGGTCTGGCGCGATCTGATGGCCCTGCATCCGACCGATACGCCCGAGCGCCGGGCCGGGTTTGAAAAAGCCGCCTACGAGCTGGCCAGCGCCATCCAGGATGCCGCCGTCCGTGACCAATACCGGGCGCTCTTCAAGAGCCGCATCTTCGAACTGCGGGGAACGTCCCGGGCCGACCGCAAGGGCGGGCGGACCCCGCCCAACCGGGGGCGCGCTTCGTCGCAACCCTCGCCATCCAAGCGCCGCCTGGACCCGGCCTTCGGGACCGGCGCCCAGGAGCGGGTTTTGCTGGCTGTGCTGATCAATCATCCCGGGGCGCTTGGCCATATCGAGGACCGCCTCGGAGCCTTGAAAATGGCCGATTCGCGGCTTGACTCGTTGCGGCAATCCGCCCTAATGCACTTGGCGCAACAACCCGACATTGATTCTCAATCACTTAGGGCCCATCTGACGGGGGTCGGCTTTGCTCGTGAACTCGACTCGGTCCTGGGCCCAGAAACAATCACACATGCACGTTTTGCCCGCCCTGACGCCGAACTTAACGACGCAACCGCCGGCTGGGACGACACGTTTAAATGGCGTCAACGCGCGATCCTGCAGCAGGAATTTGACCGGGCGCTGGCCGCGCTTGAAGCCGATCCGAGCGATGCGACCCTCGCCGCCTTCCAGGCGGCGCAGCAGCAACTGGCCCGTCTGGGCGACGATGATCATCACGCTGCCGCTTGAGGCAGCCGGCGCCGCCCGAGGGGCGTGGCGCCAAGCGAATTTTGAGGAGTAGATCGATCCATGGCCACCAAGACCGCCGCCGCACCCGCCGTGAAAGAAAAAGACGCGCCCGCCGATGCAAAAGCGCCGGCCGCGGCGACGCCGGGTGCTGCGCCCGGCGACAAGCCGCTGCTCGATTCGTCGAACGCCAATATCAAGAAGCTTCTCCAGAAAGCCAAAGAGCGCGGCTACATCACCTACGACGAGCTCAACTCCGCGTTGCCGCCCGAGGAAATGACCTCGGAGCAGATCGAAGACGTGATGGCCCAATTGTCCGAAATGGGCATCAACGTCGTCGAGGCCGAGGAGCCCGACGAGGCCGAGCCGGCCGGGAAGGAAGAGGCTGCCGAGGAGACCGCGAAGCCGGAAGGCTACACCGGCGGCAACATCGACGAAGACGACGTCGGCCGTACCGACGACCCGGTGCGGATGTATCTGCGCGAGATGGGCTCGGTCGAGCTTCTGTCGCGCGAGGGCGAAATCGCCATCGCCAAGAGAATCGAAGCCGGCCGCGAGATGATGATCGGCGGCATCTGCGAAAGCCCGCTCACCATTCGCTCGCTGCTGCAGTGGCACGACAATCTGCAGAACGGCCGCATGTTGCTGCGCGACATTATCGATCTGGATGCCACTTACGGCGCCGGCGCCACCAGCAAGGCTTCCGATGCCGACCTTGAAGTCGATGTCGTCTCCGAACCGGTTGATGCCGAGGAAGATGGCGCGGCGGCGAAGAAGAAGCCGATTGTCGAGGTGAAACCCGCGCCCGTCGCGCCAAGGCCATTCCAGGTCGGCCAGCAACTGGGTCAACAAGGCCAGCCGGGTCAGCCTGGCCAACCCGGTCAACCCGGCCAACCGGGCGTGCCGTCAACTGACGAAGACGACGAAGCGGCGGTGTCGCTCGCCGCCATGGAATCGGCGTTGATGCCGAAAGTGCTCGAAGGATTCGAGAAGATCGCTCACGCCTACAACAAGCTGAAGAAACAGCTCGAAGCGCGCATGACCGCGATCCAGGGCGGGCAGGAAGTCGATAAGGCCCTCGAGCGTCGCTACCAAAAGATCAAGCACGAGCTGGTCGAGCTGATGGAAGAGGTCCACCTCAACAACGCCCGCATCGAGGGGTTGGTCGAGGGCATGAACGATCAGAGCCGCGAACTGGTCGGGCTTGAGGGGCAAATCCTTCGCTTTGCGCTCAAGTCCAAGGTCAAGCGCGAAGAGTTTCTTCAGGAGTACTACGGCCACGAGCTTGACCCGAACTGGCACAAGCGTGTCGCCAAGCTGCCGGGCAAGGGCTGGAAAGATTTCGGCGGTCGCTACCAGAAAGATATCCAGAATCTGCGCGAGCAGATTCGCCTGATTTCGGACGAGGTCGGGCTACCAATCAACGACTTCCGCCGCATCGTCACCACGGTGCAGAAGGGCGAACGCGAAGCGACCCGCGCCAAGAAAGAGATGATTGAAGCCAATCTGCGCCTCGTCATCTCCATCGCCAAGAAGTACACGAACCGGGGCCTGCAGTTTCTCGATCTGATTCAGGAGGGAAACATCGGCCTGATGAAGGCGGTCGACAAGTTCGAGTATCGCCGCGGCTACAAATTCTCGACCTACGCGACGTGGTGGATCAGGCAGGCGATCACCCGCTCGATCGCCGACCAGGCGCGCACCATTCGCATTCCCGTGCACATGATCGAGACGATCAACAAGTTGGTGCGGACCTCGCGCCAGATGCTGCACGAAATCGGCCGAGAGCCGACGCCCGAAGAGTTGGCCGAAAAGCTGCAGATGCCGCTGGAAAAGGTGCGCAAGGTCCTCAAGATCGCCAAGGAACCGATCAGCCTCGAGACGCCGATTGGCGACGAGGAAGACAGCCACCTTGGCGACTTCATCGAGGACAAGAACGCGGTTCAGCCGGTCGATGCGGCGATTCAGGGCAATCTGCGCGAGACTACGACCAGGGTGCTCGCCAGCCTGACGGCCCGCGAAGAGCGCGTGCTGCGCATGCGCTTTGGCATCGGCATGAACACCGACCACACGCTGGAAGAAGTCGGCCAGCAGTTCTCGGTGACGCGCGAACGTATCCGTCAGATCGAGGCCAAGGCGCTGCGCAAGCTCAAGCACCCGAGCCGGTCGCGCAAACTGCGTAGCTTCCTCGACAACTGAGGCCGGCTGTGGCGCGCGGTCGTGGCTTCGCTCAACGACCTGATTTCCGGTCCGTTCGGCTGGTTTTTTCTTGGGCCCTGGTACGACCCGCTTGCCCATGGCGCGATCGTTCGGCTGTATCTGCCGATGTCGCGCGCCTGGGCCGAGGCGTCGATGAACTCCGGCACGGTAGCCGCCGGACTCAAGGAAAAATACGTCGAAGCTGACCGGCGGTTCACCGACGCGGCATTCAGTGAGGTCGGCGACCTGGCGCGGTCGATGGCGGCGCGAGCACATGCGGCTGATGTCTGGATGCGGGCGAGGGCGCAGCACTGGCGTGCCGGCGCGCGGCGGACTCACCCGCCAGTTCGACTTCAGTTGGAGACGACGGCCGACGTCGCGGCGCGGCACGGGTCGCGGCGCGAAAATCCCGATCGGGCTTTTCTGCCGACACCTGTTCCGATCGTTCGATCGCGCGATCTGACGCTCAACCATCGATCGCTTTCATGGCTTCGTTACGCCTCAGCCGCGGCGGACGGCGGCGAAGCGTGGGCAAGAGTGGACTCGCCCTTGAATGGCCGATGCGACGGGACCGTGGTGTTCCTGCATGGCATCCTGATGGAGCGAGAATTTTTCTCGGGACTCTATGACTATGCGCCGCCATTTCTGTCCGGCGCGAATGGCGCGATGCGGCTGATTCAACCCGAAGGTCCCTGGCATGGGCGCCGCATGCGGCCCGGCTGGTATGGCGGCGAGCCATTGCTGGGCAACCCTGTTGGCGGATTGCTCGATTACTTTGGCGCGCATGTCATCGAGATCGGCCGGCTGATTGCTTGGGCGCGCCGCTCATATGGCGGGCCGGTCGCCATTGCCGGGGTCAGTCTCGGGGCGTTGACGACTCAGTTGCTCATATCCGTGGCGCGGACATGGCCCGCCGAGGCACGTCCCGACGCGGCGCTTCTGATCACCACCAATGGCTCGATGACAGAAGTTGCGTTCGAAGGGTCACTCGCCCGCTCGCTCGAATTCCCCGCACATCTGCACACGGCCGGATGGGACGAAGCGGCACTCGAACAATATCGGCCGTTGCTGGAGCCCGGCGAGCTGGCGCTGTCGCCGGAGAGCGTCATGGCGGTGCTCGGGGCGACAGATACAGTCACGCCGATCAACGGCGGCGAGCGCCTGGTCGCGCGCTGGACATTGCCGTCGGCGAACGTGTTCCGCCGCTCGGGCGGTCATTTCTCGGCGGCGTTTTCGTTGCTGCGCGACTTTGAGCCGATCGAACGTTTGAAGCAGGCGATGCAAAGGCCGGCTTGACCCCCTATCATCCGGGCTTAGGTTATCGCCATCCACGCCCCGATTCACGCGTCCGGGCCCGTAGCTCAATTGGTTAGAGCCGGCCGCTCATAACGGTCTGGTTGCAGGTTCGAGTCCTGCCGGGCCCACCACGCTTCGCAGTGTCCGACCCTGAGACATGGGTGACGGTTTGTACCGGAGACATAGGTGACACCCTTAGCCGAAAGGGTTGTCGATGGGCTGCAAGGTCCTCTGCTCCAG
>VGEM01000207.1 GCA_016869315.1 Alphaproteobacteria bacterium
TTGTGCGGACTATCGTCTATCACGACGTCAATGTACTCGCCGACATCAAAGAAGTTGATGAATTTCGCCGCCAAGTGCCCGGCGCCAAACACCCCGACACACTGCCCTGCGTCGCGCCAAGAAGCCATCTTGGCCCGACAATTGGCCTTCATCGAGGGAAATCGCGCCGCAAATTGTTCGATTAGGGCGATGTCGCTCGCCACTCTTGACCTATCAATGTCACTCGCCCGGTCGTCCCGCCTGAGAACCGCAATTAAGGAATCCTCGAATGCAAATGGGTATGTGGCAATCTCGACGACGCTTAGTCCAGCCGTCGCGGCCAGAGCAGCAAGCGAATTGACACCAAAGTATGATACGTGCTCTTCCCAAAGAAAGCTGTAATCCGCGCCGGCCACGAACTTGGTCAGGTCCGGCACTTCAAGCACGATGTATCCCTGCGGCTCAACAAGACATTTGAGCCCTGCCAAGAATTCGAACGGATCGTGGGCGTGCTCGACGATATGGCGCGCCATCAATAGATCGCCTCTTCCGTGTCGCGTCGATAGACTCTGCCCCAGCGCGAGGTTGACGCGGCTCTGCACGGTCTCAAGCCCGGCGCTTGGGTCATTAATTGCCAAATCGCGGATTGGATCGAAACGCATCGTCGACATTCCGCGACCGGCCAGGCGCGCCAACGTCGAGTCGTCTTTGTACGTCAGCCCGAATATTCGTGACGAGCATTTCAATCCCGGGAGACGGCATAAATGATCAACGACATGGTCGAGGTGGGCTTCCGGTTCTTGGTAATTCAGCCAGGGAACCCTTGGCGTTACCATTGCGATTGGCATCGGATCAATCAACTGCATAAGGCCGCAACTGCGGCAGACACCCACCGCTAAGACATGTCGATCGTCATCCTGCCTGCTCGCGGCAACAAATCGATTACTGGGCGGTTGCGGCCCAAGGTTCAGGTGTTCATAGACGTCCGTCGCCCTGCACCCGACACACAAGCGTGGATCCGCCACAACGCGTCATCCCTTAGGGCAATAAAGACAACGATGTCATGAGATTCTCAATCGTATCGGGATCCCAAATCATGTGCTGGTGTTCTCCCAGCCACGCATATTTGCCGCGGTACTCCACGCCTTGCCGTTCGTAATACTCGACATTAGCAATCGGAGATCCTTCGACAATGACGGAGAACCACATGAAGGGAACCTTTGAATACATGAACAAGCCAACCATACCGCCGTTTGTAACGTAGTTCATCACGGCCCTGTTATAGATGGCCAGCCGCAGATCGACGCTCATGGCCGCCACATCGATGACGTTCCAGTCATATCGATTGAGCGTGCGATCCGACAATGCATCGTCTTGATCGGGGATGATCACGGGCGTGTACCCGCGGTCTTTTAGAATCTTCGAAAATTCGAACCAATGATCGGCCTTCGAGTCTCGCACCGCATCGAAACTCGCCTTCCGTAGCGTAATCGTCACGACTTTGGGACCGAGACTTGCGAGCAACCGGTCGGCCGCATTCAGCGCATAAGTCGACGGCTGAAATATTCTGACGTCTTGACCGGCGTTATGAAAATTCAACACCATCCGCGCGGCATAGGGGATCGCCGCGTTGGCCCGCGGATGATAGTTGGGCGGATAGGTGTTGATCGCGACCGACGTCGGAGTCCGCTGTAGAAGCGAGAAATCCTCGATTTGCGGCGTAATCTTGACCAACTCGACAATCAGATTCCACAGGCGCCACTGACGCTCGACGTGAGTGTAGCTGCTTTCGCGATAAGTCACGTTGCGAAAACCATCGGCCAGAACGACAAGGTCGGTCTTGGGGCAATTGTTCATCCGGGCGTAGGACACTGCGCCAGCAAGAAAATGGCAGAAGTCGAACGTGATCGCTGCCTGTTTGAGATCGTAATATGCGACAAAATTTTGAATGGACATCGTGCGCCTTGTAAGAAATCCAGCCTCGCGCGAAGACCCGCGCAGTATCCGGTAATTCTGCGAAACTATCCGACGGGGGCCCCAAGTCCACGCTGAAGGTTAGCCGCAAGTTGGTACCCTATCTCATTGGCAGTGGATACGGCCAGGGCCGAAACCGGCAAGGCTTGATGCAAAGCCTCCGACTCCAAGTTCATTGCGAAAACCTGGCGTTCAACTCCGCGATCGCTTTGCCGATATCCGAAAACGTGATGCCCCGAAGGTCCTGCATGTCATGGTCCCACCACTTCAATGCGAGCAGCTTCGCAATCATGTCGTCCGCGAACCGCTTCCGAACAACCCGGCCTGGATTGCCGACGACAATTGAATAAGGCTCGACATCCTTGAGCACGACGGCCGATATTCCAATGATGCTTCCCGCGCCGATCACGACCCCGCGAGAGACGGTCGCGTTGTCACCGATCCAGACGTCGCTGCCGATCTTGGTTGGTCGCGAACCATCGACCAGCGTATTGAGCCCATCCCCAATCAGCGTCTCGCCATACATCCGCGATGTATCGCGGTACTGGAACTCGTTGACCGCGAGCCAGTCAGTCGGATGGCCAAAAGCCCCGACTGACACACGGCTACCGAACGTGCAATATCGTCCGACGACACAATCCGACACGAAGGAGTACGCATTGAATCCGGAATATCTGCCGAATTGTGAGCGACTGATGCAAGAAAAGTCGCCGATCGAGTTGTTCCCAGCCATGTCGGAGGCAACGACGCGGGCAAATCGTCCGAGATGAATGTAAGGCGGCCCGAAGATGTTCGGCGCTGGCGTCGTATTTTCGTAGGAGACGATCGGCATCGGGCGTTCTATGTCTCTGGTCAATTGGCCGGCGTGCCGGCGCGGCGCGGACAAGCGCTCCTATTCAACTTTAGAATACGACGTGGAGCAAGGCGCTGGCTCAACACGCTCACGGCGCATCCCCCTCACCATCGCCGAACCATGTGCGGAGTCGGGCGACAATATCATCGGTAGGAAAGGCGGTGAGCTGAGCCGAACTGACGGCGTGCAGGGTCACATCTTTGTACCAGGGGGATTTTGGCCGGCCCTCGAACCAATACCAGAAGCGACCGGCGGTCTTGTTCAGCAGGACCCAAGTCGGAACGCCCAAGGCGCCCGCAAGATGGGCACACGTATTGCTAACGGTGATCACAAGGTCCATGGCTGCGATCTGGGTTGCGGCGGCACCGAGATCGATCAGCGGGTCGATGGAGTCGTCATGAGTAAGACTTGCAGCGACTGGCACCGGCAACTTCTCGCGCTCTGTGGCGGTGTCGCCATACTGAAGATCGACAAACGTCACGCCCGGCACGGTCAGAAGTGAAGACCAATCCTCAAGCCGGCTACTCTTGAGGTGGCCGACCTCGGGGTGCGTGCTCCTCCAACTGATCCCTACCAACCGATCGGTCGGACGACGCGCACGGTAGCGGCGGCGAAGCGCGGCGACATGATCGGGGTTGACCTTTAATACCTCTTCTGCCGCGCCGAAAGCAGCGAGGTGAGGGCGAAATTTGCGTCCCAGCTCGGAAATGGACATGACGAAGTCGAACGCCGCCTCAGCCACACGAGGCGGGAGCGGAACCACGCGCGTCGCGACGACCAAGTCAGGAAACGACTGTGAGAAAATCGGCGCCATTCGCTCCGAACATAGAATTCCTACTCGACCTGCGACCATGCACAGGTCGCGAACGACGGTCGCAGCCAGGATTTCTTCGCCGATTCCCTGCTCGGTGCAGATCAAGACCTTCCGGCCGAGAAGCTCCTCGCCGTCCCAGACCTTGATGCCGAATACGTCAGGCCGGACATGAACCTCCGGGCGGCGCCATCGCCATCTCAGTTCGCGCCAGCCAAGATCGAGGTGTCCGAACCTCAGCAGAGCGCGGGCATATTGAAAATGCACCTCGACATTTTCGGGGTCCGTCTTCAGAAGATCGCAAAATTGTCGACACGATTCGTCCACTTTACCGGCATCGGCCAAAGCCCCCGCCAAGTTCAGATGAAGCGATGTCCTTGCTGGCTCCAGCGCAATGGCGCGCCGGTAGAGCGCGACCGCGTCGTCCGCGCGCCCAAGTTGGCGGAGAGTTCGGCCAGCATTGCTCAGCAGGGGAACCGACTCGGGCGCGAGCGCCAACCCACGTTCATAGGATTGATACGCCTGATCGAATTGGCCCATTAGAACCTGGATTTGTCCCTGTTCGTTCCAGGCGCTCGAAACGTTTGGTGCCAAACGTAGAGCGTGATCGATGGCCGCCAAGGCCCTCGTGGTTTCGCCCCTTCCGCTCAAGACTTTGGCGAGATCGAGCGCGACATCGGCATTTGCCGGCTCAAACGCATGGCGGGCGGCGAGAACATGCGCAAGCTCGGCCGATGCGTTTTCGCGGCGATAGCTGTTGGCCAATGCGCCGAGATACTTACCGGGCGCCGACATCGCGCCGGCGGCGGCCGCGACCTCGACCAATCTGACCGCGGCAACGGCAAGCGGCCACGACCAGCCCCGATCGCGCGGCCGGCAAACGCGCTCAAGCGATCGATACCATGGGCTAGATGGCCGGCTGGCATACCAGTGCCAGCGCAACCCATGGCCAATCGTGTCGGGCAGCATGCAGATCGTCGGCACGCCAAGCGCGCCCGCTAGATGCGCCGCGGTGTTCGCGGTCGAGACGACAAAGTCCATGGCTGCGATCTGGGCCGCATGACGATCAAGATCGCCCAGAGGATCGACGGTCTCGTCACGGATGATCTTGACGCCGAATCCCTGGCGCGCGGATTCGAGTTCCGTCGCGCAATCGCCATACTGGAGACTAATAAATCTGACGCCGGGAACGTTCAGCAACCCGCCCCAGAACCGCAGATCAAGCGACTTGTCGGTATCGTGGGGCACGTTGGTGCTACGCCATGCAATGCCCACCAGCAGGACCTTATCGCCACCGCGATAAATGCCTCTCAATCGCTCAACGAGGGCACGGTCGGGTTTCAAGTAACTATCACCTGATCCGAACGATTCGAATGTTGGCCGCAGCCAGCGGCCAAGTCCGGCTATCGGCGTTTCGAAGTCTACCGCGCCAGGAAACGCAGCATCATCGCCGGACACTACGGTGACGCGGGGGAACGACCGCTCAAATAACGCCTTTAACCTCGATGGAACCTGGACAACGCAAGATCGGGCTCGGGCAGCGGCGTCGTTGATCATACTGGCATACATGACGATGTCGCCGATGCCTTGCTCGGACCAAATCGCAATGGTCCGGCCGGCGAGAGGCTCGCCAGCCCATCGCGGGACGGCATAAGTCCGGTCGGGAATCGCCGCCTTACCGCTCTTGAAGCGCCAAATATATTCGGCCCAGCCCTCCGCGAAGTGTCCCTGACTCAACAGCGCTTCGCTGCGATAGGTGTGCAATTCGGCATTGGCGGGATGGCGCGCGAGCCCGGCGTCGGCCACCTTCAAAGACGCCGCCACGTCCCCAACCTCGCGCAATTCGGCGCACAAAGCCCAATAGGCGTCCACAAAATCCGGAGCCAATGCGACGGCATTTTGGAAGTGGGCGATGGCGACATCATGCCGAGCGGCGTCGCGCTCGATCACACCCAACATGTAGTACGCGTCGGCCAGCGTTGGATCGAGCCGAACGGCAGTTTCGAAATGGGCCTTCGCATCAGCGCGGCGTTTCGACGCGGCCATCGCCACGCCGACATCGTAATGCGCGCGTGAACGCGTGGGTTCCAAGGCAATGGCGCGAGCAATCAGCGCACATGCCTGATCGTATTCTCGATCCTGGCGATGGATGATTCCGCGAAAGTGAAGAATGTCGGGATGGCTTGGGTATTGCTGTAATAACCTGTCATAGATTGCGGCCGCGGCACCGTTGTCGCCCGCGTTCTGTAGGTCGACGGCTCGTTTGATGTCGAGATCGGGCTGCCGGCTCATGGCATCGATCCCGAGTGAACACCACCCGAGGTCAAGGCCGTCAGCGCGCGCGAAACATCGGCAAGAACATCGGCGCCCAGCACTTTGGCCTGCGTTCGGAAAATCTTGGCCGCCGAATACCATGGCGAGGTCGCGCCGCCGTGGCCCCAATACCACAGCTTGCCCGCAGCCGGCGGCACAATAACCCACGTCTCCACGCCGAGGGCCGCGGCGAGATGCGCCGTCGTATTCGAAACGGTAATCACGAGATCACACGCCGCAATAGTGGCGGCGAGACGATCGATATCCTGAGTCATGTCGATGTCGGCGAAAGTCTCGATCTGGCCACCGTGACGATTGAATTCCTCGATGTCAGGGGCCGCGTCGCCATACTGGAGACTCACCGCTCGAATTCCCCTGCCGCCGAGGACATCGCGCCATGCCGTCAGCGGGATCGACTTGAACTGACCGATCTCCGCGTTTCGACTAAGCCACGATATGCCGACAACATGCTCGCCTGGACGCTTACTAATGAGCCTGCGCACATCATCGACCTTGCTTCTATCGGCGAAGAGGTACGCAGATCGCGTGGGAAAATCCCGCATTTCGCGCCGAAACCGGGCGCCGAGCGATCCCGCGG
Organism: Alphaproteobacteria bacterium; assembly: GCA_016869315.1. GTDB lineage: Bacteria > Pseudomonadota > Alphaproteobacteria > Rhodospirillales > Rhodospirillaceae > VGEM01. The sequence goes on from VGEM01000207.1 coordinate 6,529, forward strand.
GGGCCTGTACCTTGATCCATGGCTCGGCAAATCCAGGGTCGGGAGGCATCGCGCGCGGAAGAAACGATATTGTAGGATACGACCTCGCCAAGAGTGGAATCAAGCGCGCATCCGCCTCCCAAACCACCCGGCAGCCGAGCTGCGCAACATCGTCGGCCATGC
>VGEM01000208.1 GCA_016869315.1 Alphaproteobacteria bacterium
ATCGACCCCGCCGCCCTAACCCCTTGGCTTGACACGCAGAATCGTTTCTGGCCTGCTGTCGGCCGGTGCTCGGAAGGGGCTTACCCGTGATCGGCTTCGCGCTTGTTGGCTGCGGTCGCATCGCTCAGAGGCACGCCGACCTGCTTGGTCGTCGCCTGATCAAGGGCGCTGAACTGATCGCGGTGTGCGATCCCAAGACCGACCGCGCGTCCGCCCTCGGCCAGAAGCACAACTTGCCGCACTTTGCCGATCTGGATGCCATGATGGCCGCCGTCGGGCCGAAGGTTGGCGCCGTCTGCGTGCTCACCGAAAGCGGCAACCACGCCCGGCACGCCATTCAGGTGGCGAAGTACAACAAGCACGTCGTCGTCGAGAAGCCGATGGCCCTCACCCTCGAAGATGCCGACGACATGATCCGCGCCTGCGATGCCGCCAACATCAAACTGTTCGTGGTCAAGCAGAACCGTCACAACGTGCCAGTGCAGATGGCGCGGCGCGCGCTCGATCAGGGCCGCTTCGGCAAGATCGTCATGGGCACCGTGCGCGTGCGCTGGTGCCGCACCCAGGCCTACTACGATCTCGACGACTGGCGCGGCACCTGGGCGATGGACGGCGGCGTATTCGCCAACCAGGCCAGCCATCATGTCGATCTGCTGGAATGGTTTCTGGGCGAGCCGGTGTCGGTGTTCGCAAAAGCGCGCACGGCACTGGTCGATATCGAAGCCGAAGACACCGGTGTCGCCGTGATCACTTTCAAGTCGGGCGCCATTGGCGTGGTTGAGGCGACCACCGCCACACGTCCGAAGGATCTCGAAGGATCGTTCTCGCTGCTCGGCGAGAAAGGCACGGTCGAGATCGGCGGCTTCGCCGTCAACGAACTCAAGACCTGGCAGTTCGCCGATCAGCGGCCCGAGGACGCTGATGCCATGAAGACCGGCCGCGAGCAGCCGCCCAACGCCTACGGTCACGGCCACCACGCCTACCTCAGCCATGTCGTCGAAGCCATCGACGCCGGCCGCCACGGCCTGGTCGATGGCCTCGAAGGCCGCAAGTCGCTTGAGCTGATCTCGGCGATCTACGAATCGATCGAAACCGGCCGCGAAGTGGCGCTCCGTTTCAAGGCCCGCGAGGCCCGTCTCGGCACCAGCCGGCGCGCCTGACGGCATGCGCTTTCTCCAGATCGCTTCGTTTTATCCCGCCTATCTCGGCGCGTTTTACGGCCGCGCCCCCGACCTCGCCGCCAAACCGTTCGCCGACCAGATCGGCGCGCTGCTCGAAGACGGATTTGGCGGTGGCCACTTGATCGCGCCGTATATGAAAGCCGCGGGCTTCGAGAGCGACTTGATCATTACCAACGCCGTCGAGGCACAAACCCAATGGGCGTTGGCGAACGGCATGGCGGCGCCGCGGTCGAACGACGATCTCCGTGCGCTCGTCGCCCGCCAGATCGCGGCGATGGCGCCGGACGTCCTCTACGTCCTCGACCCGATCGCCTTCGACGGACGGTTCATCGCCGCGCTCGATCACAAACCCAGGCTCGTCATCGGCTGGCGCGCCGCCAACATTCCGGCCGGCACCGCCTGGGATGGCTTCGACGTGATGCTGTCGAGCGATGCCGGCTGCCGCGCCCGGGCATTGGAATTGGGGGCGCAGGCTGCCGCGGCGTTCAGGCCGGGATTTCCACGCCATCTCGCCGATCGCCTCGCCAATACGCCGAAGACAGCCGACGTCGTGTTCTGCGGCCAGATCACGGTCGAGCATGGCCATCGGCTGCAGACGTTAGAAGAACTCGTCGCCGGCCTCGCCAAGACCGGTGCCGTATCGGCGGCGCTGCATCTCGGGCTGCCCAAAGACAGTGCGGTCGCGGCGACGCTCAAGCCCTACGATTGCGGCTCGGTCTGGGGGCTCGACATGTACCGGGCAGTCAAAGGCGGCAAGGTGGCGCCCAACTTTCACATCGATCTCGCCGCCAGCAAGAACCAGAACATGCGAATTCTGGAAACCACGGGTGTCGGCACCTTCCTGCTGACGGAATTCGACGATCGCCTCGCCGACACCTTCGCGCCCGGGCGCGAAGTCGAGACTTATCGTTCGACGGGGGAGCTGATCGAAAAAACCCGTCACTACGCTTCTCGCGACACCGAACGCGAGGACATCGCCCGCCGCGGCCAGGCGCGCTGTTTCGCCGATCACGGCATGGACGTGCGCGCCAAGACTCTGGGCGACTTGATCGCGCACTACATGCCGCCGGCGAAGCCACGATCCAAACCCAAGGTCTCGACCGCGCCTGTCGCGCCGATGGTCAATTCCCCCGACATCAATGCGGCTCTCGCTCATCTCAGGGCGGGCTGGGTCAATGAAGCGGCCGATCTCTTGAATCGCCTGATTCAAAAAGACGGCAGCAACGCGGTCGTCATCCTTCTGCTCGGCCGGGTCGCATTTCTGGTCGGCGAAGTCACGACAGCGACCGAGCTGTTTCAAACCGCGGGCGCGTTGAAGCTCACCGATGACTGGGCGTGGATCGTTCAGCTCGATCTGGCCGCGGCGGCGATCAAACTCGACAAGGCCAACGATGCGTTGTTGGCGCTGCGCCGAGCTTATGCCTTGGCGCCCCACATAGCGGAGATTCCCGCGCGGCTGCTTGCGCTGCTCGATCGGATGAACGCCCGCGACGAGGCCACCATGTTTCGCGACCGCCTCGGCGATGATGTCGCGCTCCCGGGCGTCGTGTTAGAGTCTCTTTACATGATCGGTGATGGCAACGGGCCGGAACGCATGGACCAATCCGACACTAACTTGAAGCAACTGTATCCGGGCGTCGTCTTCGGCGACGGCGTGCAGTGCGTCGGCACCGGCAGCCTCAAGATCGGCGCCGGCAGCGTGGTAGGCGACGGCTCGTGGCTCAATGTCTGCATCCGCGACAACCAGCCACGCATGGTCATCGGCGAAAGTGTCTTGGTCGGGCGGCGCGCCGTGCTGTCGTCGGGCACTTATCTCGAGATCGGCGCCTACACGATCTTCGGACCCAATGTGTATGTCTCAAGCGCCGAGCACGAGTATGTCGGCAATCACTTGAAGCCGATCCTCAACTGCGGCGTGCGCGATCTGGGCCGGCTTGTCGTCGAGGAGAATTGCTGGCTTGGCATGAATGCGGTGGTGGACGGCAATCTCACCGTCGGGCGCGGCAGCGTGGTCGGCGCCAATTCCGTGTTGCGCCGCTCGATCCCGCCGTTCTCGATTGCCGTCGGCGCGCCGGCCCGCGTCGTCAGGATGCTCAACCCCGTGACCGAGCAGTGGGAACTGATTGAGTCCGACGCGGATACCAAGCGCATCGAAGAGGCCCGCGCCCGCAAGCCATTCCCGGACCGCGCCGTCTACAAGGCGCTCCTCGACAAGAACGGCGGTCGCCAGGCACTCCATCCCGTCGTGGCCGGCCTTGGCCTCCATTTACCTTAGGCTTACCAGTTCGTGCGAAGGTCGGCAGATTGGCCTCCGTCCGTCCCAGCGCCCATGATCAACGCCGACCTCAAAATTCACGACCTCGCCGAGGACCCTGATCGCCTTGAGGCGGCCATGGCAGCCGAGCAGACGCGCGCCCGCACCGATCCCGCCACCCGGCAGCTCATGGAAAGTATTTTCCTTGAAGCCGACCGCGACGCCTCGTTTACGCGCTTCAAAGCGTCGTTCGAGTTCAGGACCATTCTTGCACTGCTCGATCTGTTCAAGATCGACCGCGCCAAGCCGGTGTGCGAGATCGGCGGCGGTCCTGGGTTTCTGTCGTGGGCGATGGCGCAGTCGGGCTTTGCCAACGCGCATCTGCTGGAACCTAACGCGCGGCATATCACCGGTACCGGTTATCTCCGCACGCGCGCGGATGCGTCGTCGATCCGCATCCACAACGACCTCGCCGCCTGGCACACCGACGCCGCGCGGTTCGATCTCATCGTCACCAAGAACTGCATCCATCATTTCAAGAACATCGCCCAGGCGGCCGCGACCATTCGCCAGAAAATGACGCCCGGCGCCAAATGGTTCGCTTTCCGCGAATGGTTCGCCGAAACTCCGGCCGAGCTTTACGACCAGCTCAAGCACCACCCCTTCAGCCAGAAGTACGGTCTCTACGAATGGCCGTATCCGGCATTTCACTATGTCGAGGCGATCGAGATCGCGGGCTTCAAACTCAGCGGTGTCGTGCCGATGGGTTATGCGAACAACACGCTCTGCACGTACCAAGAAAACCCAGGCGGCGATGATGTACGCGACTTGACGCGGCAGATTGACCAGCTTCTTTCCACGACACCTCAGGCCACGGTCGATGCGTTCTGGCAGGAAGTTCTGAAGAACCGCTTCCAGAACGGCAACACGCGATTCTTCTCGCGGCCGCAGGCACTGGTGTTCTCGGTGTCGGGGCTGTGATCCAATGATCCCGCTCGCCAATCTCAAGCGGCAGTATCAATCGCTCAAGACCGAGATCGACGCCGCCATCGCCGACACGGTGGCGAAACAGGACTTCATCCACGGCGCCAAAGTGAAAGCCTTCACCGCCGCGTGGCTCGCAGCCCTCGGCGCCAAGCACGGCACGGCCTGCGCCAATGGCACGGTCGCCATCACGCTTGCCCTCAAAGCGCTCGGCATCAAGCCGGGCGACGAGGTGATCACTACCGCCCATACTTTCTTCGCGACCGCCGAAGCTATCTTCGCCGCCGGCGCCGTGCCGGTCTTCGCCGACATCGACCCGCGCACCTACAACATCGATGTTGCGTCCGTCACGCCGTCGCCGCACGCCCGGGCCATTATCCCGGTCCATCTTTACGGCAATGCCGCCGATATGGGCGCGATCATGGCCTTCGCCGCAAAGCACGGCCTTAAGGTGATCGAAGACACCGCCCAGGCCCATCTCGGGACGTGGCAAGGCAGGATGCTCGGGACCATCGGCGATGCCGGGACCTTCAGCTTCTATCCCGGCAAGAATCTCGGCGCCTACGGCGATGCCGGCTTTGTCGCCGCGCGCGCTGAAGCCGTCGGCAAGGCCATGGCCAAGTTCGTCAATCACGGCCGCGAGTCAAAATATCTGCACGACGCCATCGGCGACAACATGCGCATGGACGAGATCCAAGCCGCCGTGCTGTCGGTGAAACTCTCGCATCTTGCCCGATGGACGGCGCGGCGCCAGGCCGTCGCGGCCACCTACGATCGCCGGCTCAAGGGCTTCAAAACCATCGAGCAGCACCCGGGCGGCAGCTGCGTCTATCACCTCTATGTCGTCGAGGTCTCAAACCGAGATGCGGTCATGGAGGCCATGGCATCGGCCAGCATCGGCGCCGGCATCCATTACCCGGTACCGCTGCACAAGCAGCCGGCGCTCAAGGACCTTCCGTGCGCCAAGACTTCGCTGCCGGTGACCGAGCGGGCCGCCGCGAGGGTTATAAGCCTCCCCATCTGCGCCGATATCACCGATGACGAGGCCGCCCAGGTGTGCGACACCTTCCTCAAGATCGCCCGCCCCTAAGCACGCCATGACCGAGACCGCTCACCGCCCCAACCTGAAACGCGCCGGCATCGTCGATGTCCGCTTCGGCAGTGACGTGACCGTGGTCGAACCCGTCAATTTGTATGGCTGCGCCATCGGCGATGGCAGTTTCGTCGGGCCATTCGTCGAAATTCAACGTGGCGCAATCATCGGCCGCAATACTCGCGTCCAATCACACAGCTTCATCTGCGAACTCGTCACCATCGGCGACAAGTGCTTCATCGGCCACGGCGTGATGTTCATCAACGACACGTATGCGAACGGTGGGCCGGCCCATGGCGACAAGTCTCAGTGGAAAGCGACGCGGATTGGTAACGATGTCAGTATCGGCAGCAACGCGACGATCCTTCCGGTCTCGATCTGCGACAAGGTCGTGATCGGCGCGGGCGCGGTCGTCACCAAGGACATCACGACGCCCGGCGTTTACGCCGGCAATCCTGCTCACCTGTTGAGAAGTTTATGACCACGCCCCTCGCTCGCCCCGCGTACGGAAAAATGCCTGTGATGGTCCCGTCGGCGTGTCACGTTCCGGCTGACGGCAAGCCCGCCTGGTACCCGCCGGTGATGGTCGGCGCGGATACGCTGAGCGAGAAAATCGCGCGCGGTCCCTATCTTGCCGAAGCGCTTGATCTGATGAAGCGCCTGACGCCCGACGACTACACGATGTATCTTAACGATTTCTACCGTGCCGGCGAGCAGCGCTTTGGGTCGAGCTGGCGCTATGCCGACATCGTCACGGTGTTGCTTTGCCTGTCCGACACCCTGAAGCCCCGCACGTACCTGGAAATCGGCGTGCGTCGTGGCCGGAGCGCCGCGGCGGTGGCGTCCAAGTCTCCGTACTGCGCCATGTTCCTGTTCGATAAGTGGGTGACGAACTACGCCGGCATGGACAATCCCGGGCCGACGTTCGTTCAGGATGAACTCAAAAAGATCGGCTACCAGGGCGCGGCGAGCTTCATCGACGGCGATTCGCATAAGACCCTGCCGGCGTTCTTCGCCAAGAACGCCACCGCAGCCTTCGATCTGATCACGGTCGATGGCGATCACTCCGAGGCCGGCGCTGCGCAAGATTTGCGCGACGTGCTGCCGCGCCTGGCCGTCGGTGGCGCCGTGGTG